>CAZLEC010000164.1:0-8648 GCA_964558245.1 uncultured Burkholderiales bacterium
GAGTGGGAGAAGGTGCACCGCGAGGCCGACCGCTGGGAGCACGCGATCTCCTCCGACGTGGAGGAGAAGCTGGTCGAGCTGCTCGGCGATCCGGCGACCTGCCCGCACGGCAACCCGATCCCGGGCTCGAAGCACCACGCCAACGGCGCGCCCACGGTCGCGCTCGCGCGCAGCGAGCCGGGCCCGGTGGTTGTGCGTCGGGTCAACGAACGGCTCGAGATCGACGACGAAGGCATCCGTCTGCTCGCGGCCGCGCGCATGATGCCGGGCTGCGAGGCGACGGTCGTCGAGAACGTCGACGGCTCGGTCACGCTCGACACCGAGACCGGCCAGCACACGCTCCCCAAGCGCGTCGCCGAGAACCTCTACGTCTCCGTTGCCTGACTGATCGAACCGGCATGAGTTGCGGGTCTGTGAGACCCTGAAGTCACGCCGTTTCAGGTGTTAGCCGCCGGCGACCGCGGGGATGATCGAGACGACGGAGCCATCGGTGAGCGGCGTGTCGACACCCTGCATGAAGCGGATGTCCTCATCGGCGACGAACACGTTGACGAAGCGGCGTAACTCGCCCTTCTCGTCGAACAGGCGCTCGGCGAACCCGGCGTGCTGCGCGTCGAGCACCTTCAACGCCTCCGCGACGGTCGCGGCCTCGACCGAGACCTCGGACGCGCCTCCGGCCAGGCTGCGGAGCTGGGTGGGGATGCGAACGTTGACTGCCATGGCCGTCAGGCCTCCTCGATGTCGAACGCGGCGTGGAACGCGTCGAGGTTCGGCGCGATCGTGGCCGTCGGGCCGCTGGTAGGTGCGACTGCCTCGATCGTCTTCAGACCGTGGCCGGTGATGTACACGACCACCCGCTCGTCGGGGCGCACCACACCGTCGGCGGCGAGCCGCTGCAGCGACGCGATGGTCACGCCGCCCGCGGTCTCGGCGAAGATGCCCTCGGTGCGCGCGAGCAGCTCCATCCCCGCGACGATCTCGCCGTCGCTCACCGACGCGAAGCCGCCGCCGCTGTTGCGCACCGCGTCGAGCGCGAAGTAGCCGTCGGCCGGGTTGCCGATCGCGAGCGACTTGGCGATCGTGTCGGGCTTCACCGGGCGAATCGTGTCGGACTTGTCGATGAACGCAGTCGCGATCGGCGAGCAGCCGAGCGCCTGCGCGCCCGACACCCGCACGTGCGGCTCGTCGTCGAGCAGGCCGACGCGGTGTAGCTCGCTGAAGCCCTTCTGGATCTTCGTCAGCAACGATCCGCTCGCAGCCGGCACCACGACGTGATCCGGCGCGCGCCAGCCGAGCTGCTCTGCGGTCTCGAAGGCGAGGGTCTTCGAGCCCTCCGCGTAGAACGGCCGCATGTTGACGTTCACGAACGCCCACTCGTAGATGCCGGCGAGCTCCGCGCAGAGACGGTTCACGTCGTCGTAGTTGCCTTCGATCGCGACGACGTTGCCGCCGTAGATCGCGGTGGTGACGATCTTGCCCTGCTCGAGGTTCGACGGGATGAACACGTAGCTGCGGAGCCCGGCGTGCGCCGCGTGCGCCGCCACGGAGTTGGCGAGGTTGCCGGTGGACGCGCAGGCCGCGACCTTGAATCCGAATTCGAGCGCCTTGCTCAGCGCGATCGAGACCACGCGGTCTTTGAACGAGTTAGTGGGGTTGCGCGTGTCGTTCTTGACCCAGACCTCGCCGAGGCCGAGCTCGGCCGCGAGCCGGTCGGCACGAACGAGCGGGGTGAAGCCGGTGCCGAGGTCGACCGCCGGGTTGCTCGAGACGGGCAGCAGATCGGAGTAGCGCCACAGGCTCGCCGGGCCGGCTGCGATCTTCTCGCGGCTGATCGTGCGGGCGATCGCGTCGTAGTCGTACGCGACCTCGAGCGGGCCGAAGCACCACTCGCAGGTGTAGATCGGCGACACCGGGTATTCCCGGCTGCACTCGCGGCACCGCAAGCCGAGCACGTGACTGTCTACGACGGGTGATTCCTTCACCAATGCCATGTTGTCTCCTCGCTGGTTGCTCTCGACGCGCTCTCGAGCACCTCGAGCGGGAGACCGCTCTTCGGCTACTCATCGGTCAGGCATTGGCACCTCGCTCGAGTGGCCGGCGGTTCCGGTCGCTTCGTGCTGGTTGCCGCGGCGTCGTAGGGCCTGTCCCTCAGCCGCTCTTGATGAGCGCGTATTTCGGATCAGATTAGCAGGGCCGGCGACCGGGCTCCGGGTACGTTCCCGTAGGCTGGCCGCGTGAATCAGGCCGATCCGGCACCGACCGGGCGTGCCCGCGGGCACTCGATCTCGGTGTGCCTCCCGGCACGTAACGAAGCTGCAACGGTGGGCGCGATCGTCCGTGAGATCCGCGCCGAGCTCGTCCCCGGGCTCGTCGACGAGGTCGTGGTCGTCGACGACGACTCCACCGACGCGACGGCCGAGGTGGCTCGAGCCGCCGGAGCGCTCGTCGTCGGCCAAGCCGGCGTGCTCCCCGAGGCCGGGCCCGGCTCGGGCAAGGGCAACGTGCTGTGGAAGTCGCTGCACGCCTGCTCGGGCGACCTCGTGTGCTGGATCGATGCCGATCTGCGCAACTTCCGCGCCGACACCGTCACGAAGCTGCTCGAGCCGCTGCTCGCCGACGACGACACCGTGCTCGTGAAAGCCGGCTACGAGCGCGCGTTCGAAGGCGCGCCGACCGGCGGCGGGCGCGTGACCGAGCTCGTCGCCCGGCCGCTGCTCTCGCTCCTGTTCCCGAAGCTCGCCGACATCGTGCAGCCCCTCGGCGGCGAGTACGCGGCCCGGCGCGACGCACTCGAGGTCCTGCCGTTCGTGGAGGGGTGGGGCGTCGAGCTCGGCCTCCTCGTCGACGTCGTCGAGCGATTTGGGCGCGACGCCGTGGCGCAAGTCGACCTCGGGACGCGCGAGCACCGCAACCGCCCCGTCGACGAGCTCGCTTCGCAGTCGCTCGCGATCATCGCGACCGCCCTGCGCCGCGCCGGACTCATGCAGTTCGACGGTCCCACGCTCGAGCTCATCCGCGCCGACCTCGACGGCAATGTCGACGCCGAGCTCGTCGAGATTCGCGAACGCCCGCCGATCACGACCTTCCCCGCCTACCGCGCCGCGCACCCCTGACCCCAATCCGAACCGGCGCTCATTGGATGAGGGCGGTGCGACCCGCTTCTACCGCGGCCTCCTCCACGAGCAGCGCGGCGCGCGCGTAGGCCTCGCCGGCCTGCCACACGCGATCGGTGAGCGCGAGGACCTCCACTTCCGGGCGGTCGGCCAACGCGTTGCGCGCGTCGTCGGTGACCTGGCCCGCGATGACGGCGACGCGCGGGACACCGAGCTCGGCGCACCAGGCGAGCACGCCGCCCACGACCTTGCCCTCGAGACTCGAGCCGTCGAACTTGCCTTCACCGGTGACGACGAGCGCGGCGCCTTCGAACGCGCTCTCGAGCCCGACCGACTCGGCGATCGCGTCGAAGCCGGGCACGATCTGCGCGCCGATCGCGGCGAGACCGCCCGCGAGACCGCCGGCCGCACCGCCGCCCGTGATCTTGGTCACGTCGACTCCGGTTCGGGTGCGGTACTGATCGGCCACGAGCTTGAGGCGCCGGGCGAGCAGCGCGACCTGCGCGTCGGACGCACCTTTTTGCGGTCCGTAGATGCGCGCGGCGTCGAGGAAGGCAGACTCCACGTCGCAGGCGACCGTCACCTCCATGCCTTGCAGCGACCATCCGAGCGCCTCGACCGCAGCGAGACCGCCGTCGGTCGTCGCGCTCCCGCCGACGGCCACGAGCACGCGCCGGAAGCCCTCACGACGCGCCGCCGCGATCAGCTCGCCCGTTCCCCGCGTGCTCGCGCGCAGCGGATCGTTCCTTCCGGCCACCAAAGCGAGCCCGCTCGCGCGCGCCATCTCGATGACCGCGACGCCCGACGGCAGCACTCCCCACTCCGCGTCGACGGGTTCACCGAGAGGTCCGGTGACCGGCGCGACGCGCCGCGACCCGCCCTGGGAGCGGAGCAAGGTGTCGAGCGTGCCCTCACCGCCGTCGGCGAGCGGAACTTCCACCACGTCTTCGTATCCCGCGCGCCGCAGCCCGGCTGCGATCGCGGCCGCGGCCTCGTCGGCCCGCAGCGTGCCCCGGAACTTGTCGGGGCAGGCAACCGCACGAGTCGCCGGCGCACGAGGGTCAGAGGGTGGGCACACGTCGCATAGATTGACCGCTTCCCCGGCCGTTGTCGCCTCAGGAGATCCGTTGCTCGAACGCGTGCCCGTGCTCGACAAGCACCTCGAAGAATACGAAGAGGCAGCCGGGGCGGAAACACTCGACCGCATCCGTGAGCTCGCGGAGCCGCTCCGCGGCAAGCGCGTGCTCCACGTGAACGCCACGGCGTACGGCGGTGGTGTCGCCGAGCTGCTCGCGACCCACGTCGCGTTGCTGCGCGACCTCGGCATCGACGCCGAGTGGCAGGTGATCCACGGCAGCGACGAGTTCTTCGCCGTCACCAAGCAGGTGCACAACGCGCTGCAGGGTGCCGACGTGGAGTGGAACAACCAGATGGAGCGGGTCTACCTGGAACGCGTCCTCGACAACGCGCTCCAGCTCGAAGGCGACTGGGACTTCGTAGTGATGCACGACCCTCAGCCCGCGGCGATGCTCGAGTACGCACGCAACGCCGGCGTCGCCCACGAGAACACCAAGTGGGTGTGGCGATGTCACATCGACCTCACCGACGCGAACCCGCTCGTGTGGAAGTTCTTCCAAGGCTTCGTCGAGCAGTACGACGCCTCCGTGTGGACGATGCCGCAGTTCGTTCCTGCCGGCATGCCCCGCGATCGCGCCGTGTTCGCGCCGCCGTGCATCGATCCGCTCTCGGTGAAGAACCTCGAGATGCCTCGACCGTTCGTCGAGGAGATCGTGCGCCAATACAGCGTGCGCGCCCACGACCCGCTCGTCGTGCAGGTGAGCCGGTTCGACCCGTGGAAGGACCCGGTCGGCGTCATCGAGGCGTTCCGCATGGTGCGCGAGGAGTTCCCGACCGCCCAGCTCGTGCTCGCGGGCTCGATGGCGACCGACGACCCGGAGGGCTTCCACTACTGGGAGCTGGCCGACGAGGCGCGCGCGGGCGACCCCGACATCCATCTCGTGTCGAACATCCAGCAGGTCGGCGCGGTGCAGATCAACGCGTTCCAACGCGCGGCCGACGTCGTGATGCAGAAGTCCTTGCGGGAGGGATTCGGCCTCACGGTGAGCGAAGCGCTGTGGAAGGGCCGGCCCGTGATCGGCGGGCGCTGCGGCGGCATCACGATGCAGATTCGCGAGGGCGAGAACGGCCACCTCGTCGACTCCGTCGAGAGTGCGGCGCAACGAACCCTCGAGCTCCTGCGCGACCCCGTGCGCGCCGACGCGATGGGCGAAGCCGGCCGCGACATGGTGCGGAGCAACTTTCTCTCGACGCGCGAGCTCGAAGACTGGTTGCGCCTCTTCCGAGACATCGGGTAGCGGCGGATGATCGTCGTCTCGCACCGCGGGCCGTACCGGTTCGAGGCGAACGGCGACGGGAGCTACACGTCGGAACGCGGAGCGGGCGGCGTCGCGAGCGCGCTCGGCGCGCTGATGGAAAAGAGCGATCGCGACATCACGTGGATCGCGGCTGCGATCTCCGACGACGACCGGTTGGCGGCGGAGTCGGGATCACTCGACGATCTCGACATCGACCTCCGGCTGGTCGCCCTCGATCCGGAGCTGCACAGCATGCACTACGACCTCGTGTCGAACAGCGTGCTGTGGTTCCTCTTCCACGATCTCTTCGACAAGATCCGCCGGCCCCGCTTCGACCATCACTTCCGCGAGGCATGGGAGGCGTACCGAACCGTCAACACCGCCTTCGCCGACGCGACCGCCGACGCCGCCGCCCACGGCGAGGTCGTGCTCGTCAACGACTACCAACTCTCGCTGACGGGAGCGCGGCTGCGCGCGCTCCGCCCCGACCTCCGCATCGCGCACTTCACCCACACCCCGTTCTGCGGTCCCGACGACATACGCGTCCTTCCGTCGTACGTGGCCACCGACCTGTGCGCGGCGCTCGCCACCATCCCGGCCGGGTTCCACACCACGCGCTGGGGCCGCGCCTACCACCAGTCGGCGCGCGAGGTCCTGGGCCGGCGCGCCACGATCGCGCCGACATTCGCGGCGACGCTCGGCATCGACGTCGACGCGCTCGAAGCCGTCGCCGGTGGCGCCGACGCCCGCGAGGCTGCGAACCGCCTCGACGAGATCGTCGGTGATCGCCTCGTGATCGCCCGCAGCGACCGGATCGAGCCGTCGAAGAACATCGTGCGGGGGTTCCTGGCCTACGACCGGCTGCTCGAAGGCCGGCCCGGACTGCGGGGCCGGGTGGTGTTCGTGGCGATGCTGTATCCATCGCGGCAGACGCTGCCCGAGTACCTGGCGTACGCGAGTGAGATCGAGCAGGTCGTGGCGCGGGTCAACGATCGGTGGGCGACGCGTGACTGGACCCCGATCGTGCTCGACGAGCGCGATGACTTTCCGCGTTCGATCGCGGCGATGCAGCGATACGACGTGCTGCTCGTGAACCCGATCAAGGACGGCCTGAACCTCGTCGCCAAGGAGGGGCCGGCGGTGAACCGCCGTGACGGTGTGCTCTGCCTCTCACGCGAGGCCGGGGTGTACGACGAGCTACGCGCCGCGGCCATCCCGATCCACCCGTATGACCTCGAGGACGCCGCGAGCGCACTCGATGCCGCGCTCACCACACCGCTCGACGAGCGGGCAGCCATCGCGGCCCGGTTGCGCGACCTCGCGATCGCGCGCACTCCTGCCGATTGGGTCGCCGATCTCGTCGCGCACGCAACGTAGTCAGCCCAAGCGACGCGCGACCTCGGCGAGCAGCTCGACCACGCCGGCCGGACCGTCGACCAGACAATCGACCGCGGCCGGCAGCGCGTCGGGCATCTCCGGCGAACGCACGCCGATGCGAATCGAGCGTTCCAAGCGGCCGTCGCCTTCGGCGTTCGCCAATGCGGTGAACGCGGGAATGTCGCCGATGTCGTCTCCCGCGAACGCGGCGAACGCATATCCGCTGATCAGTGCGTCGACCGCCGTGCCCTTGTCGATCGCGACCGGCGGTCGCAACTCGACGGCGTAGCGCGTTCGCCATTGTGCGAGACCGTGGCGGCGACCGAGATCGGCGGCGACGGCGAGCACCTCGTCTTCCCGATCCGGGCTCATGCGCCAGTGCAGGGTCACGCTCACGCCGGCCTTGCGCTCGACGACCATGCCGCGGAGGCGGGTGTCGGCGTCGGCAGCCGCGGCCGCGACCGCGGCTTCGAACGGGACGACCCGCGGATCGACGCGACGGTCGCCGTCGACCATGAACTCCATGCCGTAGAGGCCGGCGAGCACCAAGCCCGGCACCGGCACCCGCTCCGCGAGGAACTCGACGGTCCGGCCGCTGACGACACCGAGCCGCCCTACCCGCCCGACGAGTTGCTCGAGCGTCTCGATCGCGCCGGGAAGCGCAACCGCGTTGTCGGGGTGATCGACGATCGGAGCGAGTGAGCCGTCATAGTCGAGGAGGATCACAGTGTCCGGCGGCCGCTCGACGAGCGCATCGATCATTGCGGCGACCTCGATCACAGTGGGACGCTACCGGGATGGACGCCAAGACCGCGGCGCGTGAAACCGTCGAAGCGAATGCACAAACCCTGATCGGGCTCAGCCACCGCGTGCACGCGCACCCGGAGCTGAAGTTCGAGGAGACGCGGTCGAGTGAGTGGACCGCCGGCGTGCTCTCCGACGCCGGCCTCGCGGTCGAAGCCGGGATTTGCGACCTCCCGACGGCCTTCTCGTGCCGAATCGGAACCGGGTCACTGCACCTCGCGATCTGCGCCGAGTACGACGCGTTACCCGGCATCGGCCACGCCTGCGGGCACAACATCATCGCCGCGACCGCCGTCGGCGCCGGTCTCGCGTTGGCGAAACTCGTCGACGACCTCGATCTGTGCATCAGCGTGATCGGTACACCGGCCGAAGAAGGCGGCGGCGGCAAGGTGTTCATGTTGGAGCGGGGCGCGTTCGCCGGAGTCGACGCCGCGATGATGGTGCACCCCGCGCCGTACGAAGACCTCACGCCTCGCGTGAGCGCCGTCGCGCATTTCGCAGTCGACTACGAAGGTCGGGCGTCGCACGCGGCCGCGGCGCCGGAGCTCGGCATCAACGCGGCCGACGCGTTCACCGTCGCGCAAGTCGCGATCGGACTCCTGCGTCAGCACCTCCGTGCCGGCGATCAGGTGCACGGCATCGTGACGCACGGCGGCGACGCCGCGAACATCGTGCCGGCGCACGCCGAGGGACTTTGGATGGTGCGCTCGCCGACGATCGCCGACCTCGCCAAGACCCGACCCCGCGTCGAGCGTTGCTTCGAGGCCGGGGCGCTCGCGACGGGCGCCACGCTCGGCATCGCCGACGTGTCGCCGGTGTACTCGCACATGGAGCACGATCACGAGATGGTCGACGTGTACCGCGCCAACGCCGTCGCCCTGGGGCGCGAGCCCGACGACGAGCACGAGATGACGTTCTCGACCGACATGGGCAACGTGTCGCTCGACATCCCGAGCATCCACCCGTGCATCGCGATCGA
>CAZLEC010000165.1:0-8588 GCA_964558245.1 uncultured Burkholderiales bacterium
TTCCGATCTACCGCACTGCTCGGCTTCGCGAGTGACTGGACCGGCATCGGCGGCCGGCCGCTGCACCTCGACGGCGACACGCAGGGCATGGTCAGTCTCGACCACGCGGTCTGGTTCCACCGCGCGGCCCGCGCCGACGACTGGCTGTTCTACGACGTGCACTCGCTGGTGAACGCGGGCGGTCGCGGCCTGCTGCGCGGCGCGATGCGCGATCGCGACGGGCGTGTGGTCGTCTCGGTCGCGCAGGAGATGCGTCTGACTCCCGTCGAATGAGCTACTTGGGTCACCAGGTCGCCACCGCGTTCAGTCGGGCGTGAGCAACACCGATGGATCGGGCCACGCGATGCGCAGCGAAGGCGCGGTGCCACCACCGGGGAACGGTCCCCGCACCGTTCGGTCGACCTCGACACCGCCGCGCGCCGCATAGAACGCCTGGGCCGCAGTGTTCTGCGCGAGCACGAACAGGTACAGACCCGACTCCGGTGCCCGGGCGCGCAGCTCGCGTGCGGTCTCGGCGACGAGTCGCGTGCCGATTCCACCACGCTTGCGCGCGTGGGTGACGTGCAGGTTGTCGAGCAAGGCGCCCCACCGCGGGTCGTCGTCGAGCTTGGTATACGAGAACCCGACGACGTCACCGTCGTGGTCGGCCACGATCGTGAACGCGGCCGGATCGGGCTTCGCGAGCCGCTCGCGCCAGACGGTGACCCGATCGGCGAACACGTCGCCGTCGAGAAACGAGTCGAGGAAGGCGCCGCGATAGTTCCGCCGCCAGCTGTCGGCGTGCAGGCCGGCGATGACTTCCGCGTCGTGCGCGGTGGCCGCCCGAAGTTCCATCCGGCAATGTTTGCTCGTGGGGACGGGCGTTGCCGCGATTTTCGCCCCTACTGTGTCGAGCGTGGTCAGCGAGCATCCGAATGCCACCGCGTACCGTCGGGCCGCCGATGCATTCCGCACCGGCAACCAGTCGGAGCTCGAGGCGCTGATCGCGCCCGACGTCGTATGGCACGTTCCCGGCGACCATCCGCTCGCCGGCGACATCCGCGGAAGAGACGCGCTCCTCGCATGGCTGGGCCGGGTCCGCGACCTGGGATTCTGGCTCACCGAGCACGACGTGTTCGGGAACGACGAGCACGTGTGCGCGCTCAGCATCATGGGCGCCCGCCGGCCCGAGGTCGACGTCGAGACCCGCGTCGTCAGCATCTTCCACTACCGCGACGGCCAACAGCTCGAGCGCTGGTTCTACCCGGAAGACGCAAACACGTGGGCGCAGATCTTCACCGGTGCTGCCCCCGCCGACGAGCTGCTCTCGGCGTGGCTGGCCGAGCACCCGAGCGTCCCCGGCATCGTCGTCGCAGTCCGCGACCCGAACGGCGAACGGGTCTTGCACGCCGGTTTCGCCGACGCCGAGCACCGCGAGCCGATCACCGCCGCGCACTGCTTCCGGATCGCGTCGAACACCAAGACGTTCGTTGCGGCCGCGACGATGCGACTCGTGGAGCGAGGCCGTTTCGCGCTCGACCGCCCGATCGGCGGCCTGCTCCCCGACGACGTTCGCGAGCTGCTCGAACGCCGTTACGACCTCGGTGAGATCACGACGCGGATGCTGCTCCAGCACACGAGCGGGATCGCGAGCCACGACACCGTCGGTCACGACGGCGCCGCGACTCCGTTCCTCGCCGCCGTCGCGCGCGACCCGGCGCACCACTGGACGGCGTACGAACAGATCGAATTCTCGGTGAAGCGATTCGCGCCCGCGCACGAACCCGGCGGCGGGATGCGCTACACCGACACCGGATACGTCGTGCTCGGCCGGCTCGTCGAGCACGTGACGGGCGCGTCCCTCGCCGTGGCGGTCCGGCAGCTGTGCCGCCTCGACGAGCTGGGCCTCGTGAACACGTGGTGGGAACGGTTCGAGGCGCCGCCCGATCCCGAACCACCTCGCGCTCGCGTCCAGCTCGGCGGCGACGACTGGGAGCACGTCGACTGCTCGATCGATCTCTACGGCGGCGGCGGGCTCGTGTCGAACGTCGCCGACCTCACGACGTGGTGGCGGGCGCTCTTCAACGGCGAGATCGTCGAGCCCACGACGCTGGCCATGATGCTCTCGCCGCTCGCGCCGAGCACCGAGAGCCACGGCAACGCCGGCCTCGGACTGTTCCGCCGCGAGGTCGCCGGGCGCACCTGGTGGACGCATTCGGGCTACTGGGGAAGCATCGTGCTGCACGACCCCGACTCCGCGCTCACGCTCACTGCGTTCCGCAACCAGTCGGAGCTCCGCACTGCGGCGCTCGAACCGCTCTTCGCCGCGATCCTCGACCAGTTCGCTCCTCCCGGCTGAGGGCGGGATGCGCCTGTATCTCTCGTCGTTCCGCATCGGCAACTGTCCGGAGCACCTCGTTGCGATGGCTCGCGGAGACGATCGCGTCGCGGTCATCGCGAATTCGATGGACGGCGCCTCCGACGAAGTGCGCGAGCAAGCCGTCGCGCGGGAGCTCGACGCGCTGGCGGCGATCGGATTCGTCGCCGAGGAGATCGATCTTCGGCGTTACTTCGCGGATTCCGCACCGCTCGCCGCGGACCTCCGTCGCTTCGGCACGATCTGGGTCCGCGGCGGGAACACCTTCGTTCTCCGCGACGCGCTCGCGCGCAGTCGCGCCGACCGCGAGCTGATCCGGATGCTCCGCGCCGACGCCGCGGTCTACGGCGGATACAGCGCGGGCGTGTGCGTGCTCATCCCGAGCCTGCGTGGCCTCGAGATCGTCGACGATCCCGAGGCCGTCACGCAGGTCTACGGCGACCGGCCGATCTGGGACGGCCTCGGTGTGCTCGATCACGCGATCGTGCCGCACTTCGACTCACCCGATCACCCCGAGAGCGAGGCATGCGGCCGGGTCGCCGCGCACTACCGGGCCACCGGGGTGCCCCACCGCACGTTGCGTGACGGTGAGGTGCTCGTGATCGACGGTCACGACGTCGCGATCTGCGGCTGAGCTCCGGGCATTTGCCCTCGTGGGGGGCCATCCGCGCCGGCCGCCGTCACCCGCGCGCAGACTCTCGGCATGGGCGGACCACACGCACGAGTAGTCGCAGATTCGGTGAGCGCCGACGGCGCGCGGGTGACGACCGTCGAAGCGACGATGCACCGGTTCATGCTGGCCGAGCTGAACACGCATCGCGTCTTCAGCCGCAACAGCGCGTCGAGCCGGGCGATCCCGGTGGCGCGTCAGATCGAACGGGTGCTCGACGATCCGGCGATGCCGGTGGAGTTCGGGGGCAAGCAAGCGGGGATGCAGGCGGGCCCGCCGTTGGAAGGCGCGGCGCTCGACGCCGCGCGCGCGGCTTGGCTCGACGCGCGCGACGCGGCCGTGGAGTCGGCGCGACGACTCGTCGACCTCGGGGTGCACAAGCAAATCGTGAACCGGGTGCTCGAGCCGTTCATGTGGCACACGGTGATCGTCACCGCGACCGACTGGGACGGTTTCTGGTCGCAGCGGTGCTCACCGCTGGCCCAACCCGAGATCCGGATCGTGGCCGACGCCATGCGGGTCGCGTTCGAGGCGTCGACGCCGTCACCGGTGGCGCCGGGCGACTGGCACCTTCCGTTCGTCACCGACGCCGACCGGGCGGAGGTCTCCGACCGTGAGGTGCTGCGCCGGATCTCGGCGGCCCGGTGCGGGCGGGTGTCGTATCTCAATCACGCCGGGCGCCGCGACCTCGACGACGACCTGCGCCTGTACGCGCGGTTCGTCGACGCGCAACCCGCGCACGCGTCACCGCTCGAGCACGTGGCCACGCCGGCAGATCCCGGCTGCGTGCCGGCCGGGAATCTGCGCGGGTGGACCCAGTTACGTCACCTGGTGCTCAACTAGCGGGCTTGGCGAGGTCGGAGAGGTTCACGAGGCCGTACTTCGCGGCCGTCGCCTTGGTCACGACGAACCCGTTGATGTCCTGCGCGGACGACGACGTGAGCGCAGTCAGGCCCAACGGCTTCAACACCGTCGCGAGCTCGGTCGAGTTCGTCTCCGGGCTCGTGGTCGCGGGCTTCGTCGGGTCGAGGTACGTCAGCAACGAGCCGGCGTAGTCGGGGATGAACGAGACATCGCCCTTCTTCAGCTCGGGCACGTAGATCTCGCGGCTCCCGATGTTCAGCTTCTTCTTCACCGGATAGCCGTTGGCCTGGAGCATGTCGGCGTAGATGTCGGCCAACGTCTCGTCTTCGGTGAAGTTCGCGGAGCCAACGGTGATCGTCGGGCCGGACTTCGCCACCGGGGCCGACGGCCCGCTCAGCCCACTCGACTGCAACCACGCCTTGGCGACGTCGTCGGGATCCTTCTGGTCGACGACGGCCTGCTTGTTGAGGCTCGTGAGCACGTCGGTGGTGATCTTGGCGCTCACCGCGTTGACGAGATCGGCGAGCGGCTTGCCGTACGCAGTCGTGATCTTGTTGTTGAGCACGGGCGTCACGTTGTCGGCGGGCTGGAGGTTCTTGTCGTCCTTCAACAGCACCCAGCTGTTCGCGGCGATCGAGCCGTCGGTGGTGAACAGCAACCCGATCTGGATCGAGCCGCTCTTGAGCGCGGCGACGGTGAGCGGCCCGCCGGAGTCGAGCGTCTTGAACGACTTGAAGTGCAGGCCGTACGTCTTCTCGAGGCCGATCTCGCAGTACGGACGGGTCGGGCACTCGGGACCGGCGCCGAACACGAGCTTCGAGGCGATCGTTGCCGCCGCGCCGGCCGAAGTCGGCGTGGTCGTGTTGTTGGTATTGCTGCCGCTGCTCCCGGAGCTGCCACATGCGGCCAGCGCGATCGCGAGGCACGCGGCGAGCGCGACCGCCCGCAAGGGACGAGTGGGGGTACGCACTGAAGATGTCCTTTCGCCGGTCCGGCGATGAGGGGTGGGGGGATCGCGCCGGAAACCAGACCGTTCTTATCAGGAATTCACCCCGGCGTCATCCTGGCGAACGCGCCGGACACCCGCGGGCGCCGCCGCTTCCCCGGCGAGGTGAGGCGGGCGAGCCACGCGAAGAGCAGCTCGTTGACCACGACGAGCGCGACCACGAGCGTGACACCCGCACCGACCTCGGCGTAGTCCCGGATCGCGAAGCCGTCGATCACGTACCGCCCGAGCCCGCCGCTGCCGACGAGCGCGGCGAGCGGCGCGGTGGCGAGCACGGCCGCGGAGCTCAACCGGATCCCGTTGAGGATCAGCGGCATTGCGAGCGGGACCTGCACCGAGCGCAGGATGCGCGCTTCGGTCATGCCCATGCCCCGCGCCGATTCGACGGTGGCGGGGTCGACCTCGCGTACGCCGGTGAACGCGAAGGTGAAGATGGGCGGGACCGCGAGCAGCACGAGCGCGATCACGACCGGCGTGTTGCCGAGGCCGAGCCAGATCACCCCGATCACGATCACCGCGAACGACGGGATGGCGCGCCCGATGTTGGCGACGTTGATGGTCACGGTGCCCGAGCGGCGGCTCCGGCCCAACAGCAATCCGCCCGTCACACCGATCACACCCGCGATCGCCATCGACCACGCCCACAACCACAAGTGTTGGAGGACGCGTTCGGGCACGCCGTTGCCGCCCTGCCAGTTGGCGGGGTCGTTGAACCATACGAAGAGTTGGTGCAACGCGCTCATGTGGCGCGTACTCGGCGCGTCCACGGCGTGAGCAGTCGCTGGGTGCGAACCAGCAACACGTCGAGCGCCACGGCCAACAGGACTGTGAACGTCGCGCCGACGAAGATCGGCGTGTTGAAGCCCCGGTTCAGGCCGTCGAAGATGAACGTACCGAGGCCGCCCTGGTCGGAGCCGAGGATGCCCGAGATCGGCACGAGCCCCACGGTGGTGACCGTCGCGATCCGCAGCCCGCTGACCATCACCGGCAGCGCGAGCGGGATCTCGACCCTCCATCGCTGCTGCCACCGCGTGTAGCCCATCGCCTGCGCCGACTCGCGCACCGAGGCCGGCACGCTGTCGATGCCCGCGACGATGCTGCGGAACAGGATCTGCAACGTGTAGCTCACGAGCGCGATCTCGGCGGTGAGCTTCGTGAGGCCGGTGATCGGCGTGAGCAGGATGAACAACGCGAGGCTCGGGATCGCGTACATGATGCCGGTGACCGCGTTGATCGGTTGGTACGTGATGCGGAACCGGATCGCGACCGCGGCGAGGACCGCCGACAACACGAGACCCACGCCGACCGCGACGAAGGTGAGCTCGAGGTGCTGCACGAGCGCGGTGCGGATCTCTCCGAGGTGGTCACCGATCCAGCTCCACCGGATGAGCGGCTGGCTCGCGACCAGCGCGCTCACGTCTCGAGTCCCTTCCCGATGCGGGCGACGTCGAGCAGGCCGAGATAGCGGTCGTCGGCGTCGACGACGATCACCACCTGCGTCGGGGAGCTCACCAGCGCGTCGAGAGCGTGGCGCAACGAGTCGGAGGGGTGCACCGTCACTGCGAACGGGGTCGGCTCGATCTGGTCGAGGCGTTCCTGCCCGTCGAGCGACGCCGCCGTGATCCAGCCGCGGACGCGACCGTCGTCGAGCACCGCGACCCAGTCGACCCGGTCACGCGCCATCATGGCACGCGCGTGCGCAATCGAGGCCGACTGCTCCACGGCCGGGCCGGGTTCGAGCTCGGCCGCCGACACCGGGATCAGCGCCAGCCGCTTGAGCCCCCGATCGGCGCCGAGGAACTCGAGCACGAACGGACCGGAAGGCGCCGCGAGCACGTCGACCGGCGGCGCGTACTGCTCGAGCACTCCCCCGACGTTGAGGACCGCCATACGGTCGCCGAGACGGATCGCTTCGTCGATGTCGTGCGTGACGAACACGATCGTCTTGTGCAGGCGGCGCTGCAGGTTCAGGAGCTCTTCCTGCAAGCGCAGGCGCACGATCGGATCGACCGCGCCGAACGGCTCGTCCATCAACAGCACCGGCGGATCGGCCGCGAGCGCGCGCGCGACGCCGACGCGCTGCTGCTGTCCGCCCGACAGCTCGGCCGGGTAACGCCCGGCCAACTCGCCTTCGAGACCGACGAGCTCCATCAGCTCCTCGACCCGCGTGCTGATCCGGGCGCGGTCCCAGCCGAGGAGCTCGGGAACCGTCGCGATGTTGCGTGCGATCGTGCGGTGCGGGAACAACCCGACCTGTTGGATGACGTATCCGATCGCGAGCCGCAGCTCGTGCGGCTTCTGCTCGGCGACGTCTTTGCCGGCCACCGTGATCCGGCCCGAGCTCGGTTCGATCAGCCGGTTGATCATGCGCAGCGTCGTGGACTTGCCACACCCGGACGGGCCGATGAGCACGGCGATCTCGCCCTCGAGCACCTCGAGACTCAGGTCGCCCACCGCCGGGGCGGCCTGCCCCGGGAAGGTCTTGCCGACGTGCTCCAGGTTGATCATGTGGGGGACGCGGCGCCGTGCCCGCTAACTCGGAGCCGCGGGCGCGGGCCGCCAGAACACCGCGAGCAGTCCGGCCGCCCCGCCCACGCCGATCACGAGGACGATGATCAGGCCCCACCAGCCGTGCGGCTCGAAGTTGATGGCGTTGTCGAGCGACCAGTTGCCCGGTCCGACGCACCCGATCGCGACGCACGCCGCGATGAGGTTCATCAGGTACTCCCACCCCTCGGTGGGCCGGCGGAACACGAAGAACCCGGCCTTGCGGTGGTTCGTGATGAAAGCGACGGCGAGCGTGCCGACGATGGCGCCCGCGGCCAGGGGCGTGAGCAGCCCGAAGATGAGGCCCGCGCCGGCCGCGAGCTCGGTGATGCTCGCCAGCCAGGCGTGCAGGATCCCGGGTTGCATGCCCAGGCTCGCGAACCAGCCCGCCGTTCCCTTGATCTTGCCGCCCCGGTAGATGTGGTTGTAGCCGTGGGCCACCATCGTCACGCCGACCGAGACGCGCAGGACCAACAATCCGAACCACACCTGATCCGCGCTCACATGACCTGACATCCGACGCTCCTCGCAGCGGCTTCCCAGCGGCGCGCACGCTACCGGCCGGCCGACGATCCCCGCCCGACGGCGGGAGTAACGTCGGACCTGACACCAGCGTCAGTGACCCGGGGAGCCCAACGTGTCGACTGCCGAATCGAACGAACCCGCCGCCTCCTCCTTCGCCGACAGCCTCGGGGGCATGTTCGACGCCCGTCAACAACGGAACGAGCACTCGGAGCAAGACGACTACGACCCCTTCGAGGAGTTCAACCGCAGCGCCGGCATCGGAGTGGTGGAGAACCCCTACCCGATGTTCGCACTCGTGCGCAGCGAGCACCCGATCAAGCGCGAAGACTTCGCCGACATGATGAACGAGGAGTTCGGCGAGGTCGAGCTCCTCGACCAGGGCCTCCCCGACGACGTCCCCGTCTTCACCGCCTACGGGTTCGACGCGGTGCAGCAGGTGTTGAAGGACGGCGACACGTTCTCGTCGGCCGGCTACGCCGACATCATGGGCCCGGTGTTCGGGCATTCGATCCTCGAGATGGACGAGCCCGAGCACCACACGCACCGCGGGCTCGTGCAGCAGGCGTTCAGCCGCAAGGCGATGGAGACGTGGGAACGCGACCTCGTGCGCGGCGTCGTCG
>CAZLEC010000166.1:0-8567 GCA_964558245.1 uncultured Burkholderiales bacterium
AGCGTCGGCACCGTGATCGGCAGTGTCGGCAAGGTGGTCGGGAGCGTGGGCAGCGTGATCGGCAGTGTCGGCAAGGTGATGGGAAGCGTCGGCAACGTGATCGGCAAGGTCGGCAGCGTCGGGAGTGAGACCCCGGGGGGCGCCGACGACGCCGAGAACGTGTTCCCGGGCCCGGACACGTCCTTGTTGAGCAACGACGTCAGGACGCCGCAACCCTTGAACTTCGGCAGCGTGAACGTGCCGAGGAACTTCGACAACGCCCCCATGTGCTGGGTCCCCCGCATCGTCACGGTGATCGGTGTCGACGTGACGCAGTTGCTGCCGACCAGATTGACGGGCGGTGTGCCGCTCGGGACGGTCGGCAACGTGATGGGAAGCGTCGGCAGGGTGATCGGCAGCGTCGGCAACGTCACCGCCGGAAGCGCCGCGAGCGCGTGAGGCTGCGACGCCGAAGCGGCGTACGCGCTCACGATCCGCATGACGAACGTCGCCGTGGCCGTCACGTGGTTGTTCGACGTGATCATCTTGCCGGTCACCGGCTTCACCTGCGTGAAGGCCGCGGTCGCGCTCCCCAACCCGGCAAGTTGATTCGCGAAGGTGGCGTTCGGCAGCTTGATGTCGCCTTTGAGTTGGCCGGTCACGAGATCGATGCCGCCCTTGAAGGTGCCGGCCGGCGGGGAGATCACCTGCTTCAGCTTGGCGACGCGAGTGCTCGCGAGGAAGCCGTCGTTGAAGGAGTACACGGAGTGTCCGGGCGGAAACGCCGACGCCGGCCGCTCGATGAGCATGAATGCGGCGGGGGTAAGGGCCGTCAAAGCCGCTATTGCCACCGTGAGCCTGCGTCGAGTCCCCTGCAACATCGTCGTCATCCCCCCGGTCGCTGATCCGGCAGGCGCCCTCTGCGCCGACCCGTCTCCTGCCTGGCTTTCCCCAAAACCCGCGCGCCTAAAACCTTGCTTTCCCAACGGGGAACAAAAGGGACAAACGCCTGACGGTCGTCGACGTAAATAGCCGAACGACGGCACCGAACGGCGTTACATTTGGGTGACCGAGCGTCGATCCGGAGGTGACCGTGGCGATGATTGTGCCGGTGGCGGACGGGCCGGGTTCGACCTTGGCGGCGACTCGCAACTAGCCGCGACCCCGGGCGACTGATCTCGCCCGGTCGGACCCCGCCCACTTCCTTGTCGGCCGTCGGGACCTGTCGCGCTTCGACTCCGGAGCCGGGACCGACGGACGTTCGACACCTGGAAAGGGTCCGTCGTGGTCGATGTTCACCGCTATCACGAGATCTCCGAGAGCACCCACCCCATCCTCAACCCGCTGTCCGCCGAACAGCTGCTGGCAGTCGGCGACATCTGCGGCCTGCACGCCGGCCTCCGGCATCTCGACCTCGCCTCGGGCAAGGGCGAGATGCTCTGCCAGTACGCGCTCCGCTTCGGCACGACCGGCGTCGGCGTCGACATCCACGCCCCTTACGCCGAGTGGGCGACCGCCCGGGCCCGCGAGCTCGGTGTCGGCGACGCGGTGCAGTTCGTGCACGACAACGCGAGCACCTACACCGCCGAACCCGACGCGTTCGACGTCGTGAGCTGCATCGGCGCGACGTGGATCGGAGACGGGCTCCCGGGCACGCTGGCGCTGATGCTCCCGCCGTTGCGTCGCGACGGATGGCTGTTGGTCGGTGAGCTCTTCTGGGACGAGCAACCACCGGCGGAGGTGGCTCGAACCCTCGGCTTCGGCGAGGAAGTCACCGATCTCGGCGGCGTGCTCACGCGCATCGACGACGCCGGCCTCGACCTCGTCGAGATGGTGATCGCCAACGACGACACCTGGGACCGCTACTCCGCGAGCCAGTGGCTCAACGTGTCGCGGTGGCTCGCCGATCACCCCGACGATCCCGACGCGAGCGAGGTGCGCAGCATCCGCGACGACTCGCGCGGCAAGTATCTGGAGTACGAACGGCGCTACCTCGGCTGGGGTGTGTTCGTCGTGCGGCACACGTAGTCGCCGCGCGCGAGGTCAGGAACGAGCACCGTCGTCATCGACACGCACGTCGATGACGACGGTGTGCGCCCCGCGGTCGTGCGGGCCCCGATGCCAACTGCGGTCGGCGATCGCGGAAGCGAAGCAGATGATCGGCCACGGACCGAGAACGATCATGGGCGCGCCCGCGAACGGATGCCACGGGATACCCATGTTGAGGCCGTACTTGAAGAGGTTGCGCAATACGACCTGCCGGCCGCGAGGCGGCACCATGGTGTGACTGTCGACGATCTGGATGCCGAGCAACCATTTACCCCGGGGCGATACCGCTGTCATTCGACCGCACGGACGGGTTTCGTCAGGCCGTGACGTTTCGCAGCACGTATTTCGCGTCGATTCCGTCGGCGGAGTACACGGCGTCGTCGATCGCGAAGCCGGCCTTTTTGATCATGACCTCGAGCAGCCAGGTGAAGGTCGAGTGCTCGTCGCGCACGTGCTCCTCGAGCTCCGGACGGGTCCAGTCGGTGCCGATGTCGTCGTCGCCCGTCGCGCACCACGCCTCGACGCGCGACGGCGCCTCGCCGGGATCGAAGTCGTACACGACGTCCCAGAGCCGCAGGATGCCCCCCGGGCGGAGCAGGCGGTTGATCCGAACCAGCGCGATCGCCTTCCAGAAGTCGGGCAGGTGGTGCAGCGCGAGGCGGCAGTACGCGTAGTCGACCGGATCGCCGCGGTGCTCGTAGGTGAGCAGGCCGGCGCGGACGCACTCGACGTTCGCGCCTGCGATCTCGTCGAGCTTCGCTCGCAGCCGAGCCAGCATCACCGGGGAAACGTCGACCGCGACCAGTCGCCGGCACCTCGGGGCGGCGGCGAGCGCGAACTGCCCCGTGCCCGCGCCGATGTCGAGCACCGTCGACGTCGAGCCCATGCCCAAATCCGTGAGGAGGCGAACCTCGGCGTCGGCGTGGGCGTCTTCCTTGGCGTCGTACCGGGCGACGTGCTCTCGATCGAGATTCTCGCGCCCGGCGTGCGCAACCTCGTCGAGCAGCCAGCCGGGTGCGGCGTCCGGGTCGGTCATCCCCACATCATCGCTCAGCTCAGCTCAGCTCAGCTCGGGTTCCACGCGCTTCACGGCGATGACGTAGGCCTGTTGTGTCTTCTCGCGCTCGTCCGGCTCGCGCACGAGTTGCGCGAACACGACGAAGCCCGACGCGCGGAGCAGCTCCGCAACGGTCTCGGGTGAGAGCCGATACGCGTCGAGCGACACCGTGTGTCCGTACGCCTGCTCGAGGTGCACCCGCGCGTCGCCGGCCTGGAACGCGAGGAGCAGGTGACCGCCCGGGCCGAGCACTCGTTCGAACTCTGCGAACACCACCGGCAACCGGTCGGGTGGAGTGTGAATGACGGAGTACCACGCGACGACGCCGCCGAGGACACCGTCGGCGAGATCGAGCGCCGCCATCGAGCCCTCGCGAAACGTGAGGTCGGGATAGGTCCGGCGAGCCACCGCGATCATCGCCGGCGACAGATCGACGCCGAACGCATCCAACCCGAGCGCGCGCAGATGCGCGGTGACGCGGCCCGGGCCGCAGCCGAGGTCGGCGACCGGCGCGTTGCCGGCAGCCTGCACGAGCTCGGCGAACGCGCCGAGCAGAGCCCGGTCCAGCGGCTTGGCCGCGAGCTCGTCGCGCAACAACTCGGCGTAGTCGACGGCAACCGTGTCGTAGGCGACGCGGGTGTCGCGCAAATAGCTCGGCTCGGTCACACCGCGGACGGTACCGCCTGATGACCCGCTCGGGATCCATTTCGCCAGTGCACCCCGGTGGGCGATCAGGGGCTCGGGACGATCGCCCAGCTGCTGCCGTTCCATTGCTCGATCAACGTGTGCGACGGACCGAAGGCATCGTAAGGTCCGGGGAGCAGGAGTTGGGCGTAGCCGACGGCGAAGCAGCTCGTCGGGCTGGTGCACGACACCCCGTTGAACGGACCGTAAGTTCCGGCCGGTTTGGGGCTGGCGACTTCGGACCAGGTCGTGCCGTTCCACTGCTCGGCCATCGGATTTTGGAGCGGGCCGTTGTTGCCGGCCGTGGAGAAGGTGCCGACGGCGGCACAAGAGGTCGGGCTCGCGCACGACACGGCATTGAAGGAGTCGCCGCTCGGGCTGGCGACGCGAGACCAGCGACTGCCGTTCCAGCGTTCCACCAGCGTGGAAAACGACCCCACCGGTTCGGAATCGACCCCGACCGCGAAGCAGATCGTCGGCGACGAACACGACACTCCGAACAGGCCGAACGCTTCGTCGACGGGGTCCGCGGGCTTCGGGGTCGGTACCGCCGACCACGCCTTGCCGTCCCAGCGCGCCGCACCGCCTCGCACGCCGGACGCGAAGCAGGCGGTCGTACTCGCGCACGACACGCTCGTCGGACTGAATGCCGGTCCCGTGACGATCGACCACTTCGAACCGTTCCACCGCTCGATGGCCCCGCCCCCGACTGCGAAGCAGAACGTCGCGCCGGTGCACGACACCGAGAGCAAGTCGCGGTGCACGGCGCTGGGGCTCGCGACGATCGACCAGGTCTTGCCGTTCCATCGCTCCATCACCGCGCTCGAATACGACGTCTTCGTCGCCTCATGGACTCCGACGGCGAAGCAGAAGGTCGCGCTCGGGCACGACACGCCGTTCAGCACGGCGCCGCCGGGCGGGTTCGGACTGAACACGGTCGACCACGCCTTGCCATTCCACCGCTCGACCAACGTCTTACCGGGCCCGGGCCCGGCGAAGGATGCGCCCACCGCGAAGCACGACGTCGCACTCGTGCAGGACGCGGCGTTCAGTGCCGCGGTCATGGGACTCGCCGCGAGCGGGGCAGTTTGCGCGCTCCCGGCCGGCGCACTCGACATGACCGCTGATCCCGTCGCGACCACGATCATGCAAGCGAGTGCCGCAACCGTCACACCAACCCGTCTCGGCGCTGCGTGTGCTCGATTCCGGTGCCCGTACCGCACAATGCCCCCAGGACCCGGCGCACGCGCAACGCCGCACACGGGGCTCGAAACCAGTATGACCCTGCGACCGACGCGCTACCAGGGCCGCCGGTCAACCCGCGCAGAGATGGTGTGCGTCGTCCAGCGAGGTCGGCGGAGCACCGTCGAGCCCTCGTATGACGTCGAAGTCGACGACTTCGGCGTTGTTCATCGGAACGAGCGGCGGCAGCGGCCCGTCCCCGTACAACCGGTCGTCTGCCACGTGCGAAACCCAATCAACCGCCGAGAACAACGAGATGCGTGAGCATGGCTTCGAGGACCGATTGGCTGTCGCCTCCGTCGCTCGCCGAAGGGATCGTGGCAGTGACGATCCCGGTGGCCGAGCCATGCACGAACCAACACGTCGTGGTGTCGGCGGGCGCCGCCTGCGGCCCGCAAAACGCGCCGACGGGAGGATTGAGCTTCAGGACCCGAAAGCTGCCCACCGGGCTGAATTTGCCGAAGTTCGACTCGGCCAACGCGAACGACGCCGACGCGGCCGCCGGGCTGGTGAAGACGTCGTAGATGCCGGAGATCGTCTCGCCGGAGTCATCGGAGCGCAGCGACACTTTCGCCGAGCCGAAATAGCCGCTCCCTGCATGCCCGGCGTCGGCGTAGTCCCACCGTCCGACACCGCTGACGTGGAGATGCGCGGGCAAGTCGGAGCCGGCGAAGCGGTCGGATCGGAGCGCGGAAACGAGCCTCTGAACAGTAGGCGCCGTCGTGGTTGTCGTCGCCGGCGAGGTCGATTGCACGGCAGGTCCGTGCGAAGGCACGAGCTTGCCCGCCGAGAGCGTCCACGTCGTCGTGGCCCGTCCTCGTGGGCAACAGGTCATGTCGTTCGGCCCGTACCAGTCTTCGTGGACCGTGATCGTGCCGGGTGTGATCGCGGCGACGGTGAGCAGTGTGGGGAGCACGTGCTCGGGCTGATGTTGGGGCGTGATCAACCCGAGGGAGACCGGCCGGCCGGTCCGCCCGGAGTACACCGCGACGCTGTAGAGGATGGCGCCGTCGGCAGTTCCGCCGTTGTTGCTGCAGCCGAGCGAGACCGCCGCGTCGTCGGGTGCGCCACCTTCGAAGTCCCCGTAGACGACGGGTCCGTTCAACTCCAGGTCGTCGTACCGGGTGCCGTTGCTCCCCGGCCGTACGGGGTGGCCGTTGGTGTTGTCGGGCAGGAGCGCGCGGCCGCCGTGAAGTTGGATGTCGTGCGTAAGGAGGCACGACCGTCCGGGGACGGCGACGTTGTTCCAATCGACAGTATGGAGATCGAGCGCCGGCTTGCGCGTCTGCCCGGTCGTCGGCGCGCCCGCGGCTGGGAGCGAGGTCGTCGCGGCACGGGTGGCGCTCGGTGATCCCGCGCTGCTCGCGCACGACGCGACGAGCAGCATGCAGATCGCGGACACAACGGTCAATCGACGATCAACCACGCGCCCAGCTTGCCCGCTTCGGAGCCGTCTCACCAGAGCACACCGGCATCCGCTCTTGGCCGTACCCCGTTGGCGGTGAGCCAGACAGATGCTGCCCGCGGCCCCTTCCTGCTTCTGATCGCAGAAGCGGTCACCCTGCGCCCCGTTCCTACTTCTGATTGCAAGACGCGTTGGGTCCGTGCCCCGATCTGCGCGCTGTCGCATCGCCGGATTCGGCGTCGTCCGTCACCGGGGCAGCGTTGCCGGAGTCTGATGGAAGGTCGCACAGGCCCCGCCGAGCATGCTCCAGGAGCGCGGCCCCGAACCACCCGTCGAAAAGACAGAGATTCGGGCGACGAGCTTGGAGTGGTCGGTGACGCCAATCGTGGGACCCGGGTCACGCGGATAGCCGAGCATCGCGACCTGATCGTGGACATGGCCGTTGGTCGCGAGCCAGTTCTGGACCGCCTCGACGGCAGTCGCCCCCGGACCGTTCGCTTGGACCGAAGCAAGCCGGCACGAAGGATCGGCGATCGGCGTCCAGTAATGGTGCGGGTCGAGAACGTCGACGGCTTTCGCGGACGATGAGGCTCCGGCGTCGACCCGGGCGCAACGGAGGCTGGCCTTGCCGGGAGCCAGTGGGTACACCTCGCGCCACGGACCCGGGCTCAACACCCCGATGCCTGATCCGTTACTCGAGCCGTTGGAGTTGAACGACGTGTAGCTGAAGTCACCGCCGCCGCGGCTTGTGAAGGTGACGCTCAGATGAATGCCGTCCGCCTGTGCCTGCACGGAACTTGCACTGAGGTGTATCGCTTTGCCCACACACGTGACGACGAGCGTTCGAGGCGCAGGTGCGCCGATCGTCGGTGCCGGGCCGGGTGATGTGAGCGGCGGGCGAGCGGTCGTGGCACTCGACGGGCTCGTTGTGAGCGACGCAACGTTCCCCGCGCTGCTGCCACACGCCGCGAGAACCGCACCGAACGCCAAGATGCACGGGATCCGCGTCATGGCAACTCCCACGCTCGACAGCTCCCAACCGAGCCATTCGGCATGACCTTGCCCCCACCTGGTTCAGCCCGACCCATTCGGCAAGGGCTCGGAGCAACTCCAGCCGTCGAAGCGTCCAGAGTATTTCGTGGCGAAGAGCTTCGCGAGCAGCGCGGCAAGTTGATCGTTGCTCTGCACGGCTGGTGGAGTTGGTGCTCGCAAGTACTGCTGAAGATCGGCCGAGCAGTGTTGAAACGACGCGCGACACCTTCCGTCGGTGCACTTGACGGTCGCCGGGCCGAAGCGCGTGCTCGCCGCGGCGCTGCTGCCGCCGCCGCAGCCCACGAGCGCGACCACCGCGATCAAGACAATCCCCAGAGGCCGGAGCTGCTTTCGGTTCCGTTTCCTCACGTCGCAATCATCCCACCGAGGGCAGCGTAGGTGGCCTCCCCCGTGACGGGGTCAATGAGCCAGTCGATCGACATGTAGCTCGACAGCCCGGTCGGCAGCGGACCAGTGCCGGGACCGCCCTGCGGCCCGATCGGATTGATGCCGTACCGCAACACGACGACGACCAACCGATCGTGAGGAACCGGAGCGTACGACCCCGTCGGCAGCTTGGCGATCGTCGGGAGCTCGTCCGTATAGCGAGCGAGAAACACGATCGGCTTCGCGAGGGAGCCATCGGCGTTATGGCTGACGGCGTCGCCGGCTACGGCGTCCGTGAGCGCGGTTGTATCCGTCGGGCGGGGCGGGGCCAGGTACCACTGGCCGGCGTCGAGGGTTACCGCCTTCTGCAAGCGAGGCATCGCGTTGGCTTCGGGCGACGTCGTCGTGCTCTCGGTCAACGATGTGCCGGCATGAACACTGACCTCCACACGAGCCGCCGCGTGCCTCGTCCCGCCGCAGCCCGCGGCGAGAACCGACAAAGCGACGAGGCCGGCACCGCATAAACGCGTGGTCACCACATCCACTATGACGCCGTCCGAACCCACTCGGTTCCGACCCACCACTCCGCTTCCGCGCCTGTTGCCAGACCAAGAGTCAGGAGAAAACATCGAGCCCCAGCCGAGTGCGCGCTCTCCTGAGGGCGCGGTTTCAGTCGCGTTTTCGGGGGTGTTCGAGGTGGTGTTTTCGGTGGTGGGCCCAGCACAGGAGTGT
>CAZLEC010000167.1:0-8456 GCA_964558245.1 uncultured Burkholderiales bacterium
GCCACGACTCGAACGGCTTCACCTCGGTGAGCCACTCCCACGACTGGCCGACGCCTTTCGAGCCCAGCCACCACGGCACGGGGAAGTAGCAGTGGCGCACGAGGCCGTTCCCGATGTCGTCGCCGGGGTGCAGGATCTCGATGCGCGTCTTCACGTCCTTGGGCTGCGGGCGGTCGGGCCCGCGGTACCAGAAGACGTTCCAAACCTCTTCGGGCGGCGCATCGAGCTCGAACGAGAATTCGTGACGTTGCACACTCGAACCCTATCCAGGAACATGACCGTCATGACCACCAGCGATCCCTACGAGCCGCGGCCCGAGGACCATTTCACCTTCGGGCTCTGGACGGTCGGCAACCGCGGCCGCGACCCGTTCGGCAACGAGACGCGCGCGCCGCTCGATCCGGTCGACTCCGTGCACCACCTCGCGGAGATCGGCGCGTTCGGCGTGAGCTTCCACGACGACGACCTCGTTCCGCCCGGTTCCTCTCCGGCCGAGCGCGAGCAGATCCTGAAGCGGTTTCGCCGCGCGCTCGACGCCACGGGCATCAAGGTGCCGATGGCCACCACCAACCTGTTCTCCAACCCGGTGTTCAAGGAAGGTGCGTTCACGGCCAACGACCCGGCGGTACGCCGTTGGGCGATCACGAAGACGCTCGACGCGATCGACATGGGCGTGGAGCTCGGCGCGTCGATCTACGTGATGTGGGGCGGGCGCGAGGGCACGGAGTGCGACGCCGCCAAGGACATCATGCTCGCGCTCGATCGTTACAAGGAAGCGGTCGACATCTGCTGCTCGTACTCGCGCGACCGGGGTTACGACGTGCGTTTCGCGCTCGAGCCGAAGCCCAACGAGCCGCGCGGCAACATCCTCCTCCCGACAGTCGGGCACGCGCTTGCGTTCGTCGAGCGGCTCGAGTGGCCCGAGATGGTCGGGCTGAACCCCGAGTTCGCACACGAGACGATGTCGGGTCTCTCGTTCCACCACGGGGTCGCGCAGACGCTGTGGTCGGGGAAGCTGTTCCACATCGATCTCAACGGCCAGGTGCCGAGCAAGTACGACCAGGACTTCCGCTTCGGCTCGGAGGGCATCCGCGACGCGTTCTATCTCGTGAAGCTGCTCGAGGACGCGCAGTGGCCGGGGATGCGGCACTTCGACGCGCACGCGTACCGCACCGAGGACGACACCGGTGTGTGGGACTTCGCGCGCGGCTGCATCCGTACATATCTGATACTCCGCGACAAGGCGCAGCGTTTCCGCGTGGATGCGGAGATCCAGGCTGCGCTCGAGACCGCGATGGTGGATCGGCTCGCCGAGCCCGCGATCGCGTCGCCGACACCGGAGGCGATCTCCGAGCTGCGACGCGGTCCACACGACCTCGACGCGATGGCGGCGCGCGGCTACGGCCTCGAGCGACTCGACCAGCTCGTGACCGAGCTGTTGCTCGGCGTCCGTTGAGTCACGATTCCGGGAGCGCGTGAGTGCCGCTGGTTCTCGGAGTCGACTCGTCGACGCAGTCGACGAAGGTGGAAGTGCGCGACGCCGACACCGGGAAGTTGGTAGCTGCCGGCCGCGCGCCGCATCCGGCGACCACGCCTCCGTGCAGCGAGCAGGACCCCGAGGCGTGGTGGGACGCGCTGCGCGCGGCCACCGCGCAGGCGGGTGCGACGGCGCGCGACGTCGCGGCGGTCAGCGTCGCGGGTCAGCAACACGGCATGGTCGTGCTCGACTCCGCCAACAACGCCGTACGGCCGGCGAAGCTCTGGAACGACACCGAGTCGGCCCCCGACGCGCGCTGGCTGATCGAGCAGCTCGACGGCCGTGAAGGCGCGTGGGCCGCGGCGTGCGGATCCGTACCGGTCGCGGCGTTCACGATCACGAAGCTGTCGTGGTTGCACCGCAAGGAGCCGGACGCGTGGTCGCGAGTCGAGCGCGTGTGCCTGCCGCACGACTGGATCACCTGGAAGCTGGCGGGTGAGCTCGTGACCGACCGGGGCGACGCGTCCGGGACCGGCTACTACTCCGCGGCGAAGGGCACGTACGCGCTCGACCTGCTTGCCATCGTCGACGCCGACATCGACTGGTCGGCGCGTCTGCCGCGCGTCCTGGCTCCTGTCGAGCGCGCCGGAGTTACTCGGGCCTTCGGCTCGGACGCCGTCGTCGCGCCCGGTACCGGCGACAACATGGCCGCCGCGCTCGCCCTCGGACTCCGCCCCGGAGCGGTTGCGATCTCGCTCGGGACGTCGGGAACCGTCTACGCGGTCAGCGAGGCGCCGACCGCCGACCCGACCGGGGCGGTCGCGGGATTCGCCGACGCCAGCGGCTGCTACCTGCCGCTCGTGTGCACGCTCAACGCGACGAAAGTGACCGACGCGATCGCCGGTTGGTTGGGTGCGGCGCACGACGAGCTCGACGCACTCGCGCTCGCGTCTGCACCCGGTGCCAACGGCGTCGCGGTCGTGCCCTACTTCGACGGCGAGCGCACGCCGAACCGGCCGGATGCGACGGGTCGTGTCGTCGGGTTGCGAACCGCGACCACGCGTGCCGACATCGCCCGCGCGGCGGTGGAAGGGGTGGTGTGCGGGCTGCTCGAGGGGCTCGACGCACTCGTCGACGCCGGGGTGCGCGCCGACGGCGACATCGTGCTCATCGGTGGAGGCGCCCGCTCGGCGGCGTACCGGCGCGTGCTGGCGGATCTCTCGGGCCGGCGCGTGATCGTGCCCGACGAACGCGAGCTCGTCGCGGCCGGTGCGTGCATCCAGGCCGCCGCGGTGCTCGGCACGCGCCCGGTCGCCGAGGTCGCCGACGAGTGGGCGTTGGCGAGCGGCCCCGTGACGGATCCGGATCCCGGCGTCGATCGCGAGGGAGCGCGCGCCGCGTACGCCGAGGCGCGCGGCTGACGGGGATAGCGTCGAACCCGTGCCCCCCGACGCGCCCGAGGCCATGGACTACGCCGACTCGATCCTGGAGCTCGTCGGCAACACGCCGCTGGTGCGCCTGCGCCGGTTGAGTGAGGCCGAGGGCCTCCGGTGCACCTTGTTGGCCAAGGTCGAGACGGTGAATCCGGGCGGCAGTGTGAAGGACCGAGTGGCCATCGCGATGGTCGACGCGGCGGAGCGCGACGGGCTGCTGAAGCCGGGCGGCACCATCGTCGAGCCGACGTCGGGCAACACGGGTGCCGGTCTGGCGATCGTCGCCGCGCAACGCGGCTACCACTGCATCTTCGTGATGAGCGACAAGATGAGCGACGAGAAGATCGCGTTGCTCCGGTCGTACGGCGCCGAAGTGGTCGTGTGCCCCACTGCGGTGCCGCCCGAAGACCCGCGCTCGTACTACTCGACGGCCGAACGGCTCGTGCGCGAGACGCCCGGCGCGTTCCGTCCCGATCAGTACTCCAACGCGGCGAACCCGCTGGCGCACGAGCGCACCACCGGGCCCGAGATCTGGGAGCAGACGCGCGGGCGCGTCACGCACTTCGTGGCCGGCATCGGCACGGGGGGCACGATCACCGGTGTCGGTCGCGCGCTGAAGGCGCGCAACCCGTCGGTGCAGATCGTCGGCGCCGACCCGTCGGGCTCGGTGTACTCGGGCGGCACCGGCCGGCCGTATCTCGTCGAAGGAGTGGGAGAGGACTTCTGGCCGGTCACGTTCGACCGGAGCATCGTCGATCGCGTCGTGGAGGTGAGCGACGCCGACTCGTTCCTCACTGCCCGCCGGGTGACGCACGAGGAGGGGCTGCACATCGGCGGTTCGGGCGGCACCGCGGTGCACGCCGCGCTCGAAGTCGCGCGGCCCCTCGGCGCCGACGCGGTGGTGGTCGTGCTGCTCCCCGACTCCGGACGCAGCTACCTGTCGAAGATCTTCGACGACCAGTGGATGTTCGACATGGGCTTCCTGCGCGGTGAGGGACTCGTCGCCGGCGACGTGCTCGCCGCGAAGGGCAAGGGTCGCCTGCCCGACCTCGTGCTGGTGCTCCCCGAAGAGCAGGTGCGCGACGCGATCACGGTGATGCACGACACCGGCGTGTCGCAGGTGGTCGTGAGCGTCACCAAGGAGCTCCCGCTGGCCGCCAAGGAGGTGGTCGGGACACTCCGCGAGCTCGAGCTGATGGACCTCATCTTCCGTGACGACGGCGTGCTCGACCGCCCGATCTCCCACATCATGAGCCCGCCGATGCCGATGATCGGGATCGGCGAGCCGGTGGCGCGGGTGGTCTCGTGCCTCGAGCAGGGCCCGTCGGTGCTCGTGCTCGACGGCGGTCACCCCATCGGTGTGCTCACCCGTTCCGACGTGCTCTCCTACCTCGCGGAGCGGACCAAGACATGACGCCAGGCGCAGAGCCGGAGGCCCGGGCTGTCGACCCGAGTCGCACGGGCGATGGAGGGCCGGAGGTCGCAGCCGCATGAATACAGACGGGTTCGAGACGCGGGCGATTCACGCGGGGCAGGAGCCCGACGGCGCGACGGGCGCGGTCGTGACGCCGATCAGTCTCTCCACGACCTTCGTGCAAGATGCCGTCGGGAAGCACCGCGGGTACGAGTACGCGAGGAGCGCGAATCCCACGCGCACCGCGCTCGAGACGTGCGTCGCGTCGCTCGAGAGCGCGCGTCACGGCCTGGCGTTCGCGAGCGGCCTCGCGGCCGAGGACGCGATCCTGCGCACGCTCGACCCGGGCGATCACGTGATCATCCCGACCGACGCGTACGGCGGCACCTTCCGTCTGGTCGCCCGGGTGCACGAGCGGCATGGCATCGCGTGGACGGCCGTGGATCTTCGCGACGCGTCCGCGCTCGCGGAGGCTTGGCGCGACGAGACCCGGCTCGTGTGGATCGAGTCGCCGACCAATCCCGCGCTCTCGATCGTCGACATCGAAGCGGTCGCCGGCTTCGCGCACGCGCGCGAGGCGCGCGTCGTCGTCGACAACACGTTCGCCACGCCGTACCTCCAGCAGCCGCTCGCGTTGGGCGCCGACTGCTCGGTGCACTCCAGCACCAAGTATCTCGGTGGCCACTCCGACGTCGTCGGCGGGTTCGTCGCAGTCGACGACGCCGAGCTCGCCGACGAGGTGCGATTCCTCCAGAACGCGATGGGCGCGGTGCCGTCTCCGTTCGACTGCTATCTCGTGTTGCGGGGCGTGAAGACGCTCGCGATCCGGATGGAGCGCCACTGCGCGAACGCGCGCGCGATCGTCGAGATGTTGCGCGCGCACGACGCCGTCTCCCGGGTGCTCTATCCGGGAATCGCCGAGCATCCCGGTCACGAGGTCGCGCGCCGCCAGATGCGCGACTTCGGCGGCATGGTCTCGTTCCTCGCCGCGGGTGGCGAGGACGCCGCGCTCGACCTGGTGGCCCGCACGCGGCTGTTCACCCTCGCGGAGTCGCTCGGCGCGGTCGAGTCGCTGATCGAGCATCCGGCCCGCATGACGCACGCCTCGGCCGAGGGCTCGCCCCTGGAGGTCGACCGGGCGCTGGTTCGGCTCTCGGTCGGGATCGAGTCGGGTAACGACCTCGTGGCGGATCTCGCCCAAGCTCTCGACTCGGTTTTGTAACGTTTTCGTGACCCCGGTCGTGGCGGTGCTGTCCGGGTAATACCCTGGTGACGGAATTGTGCCGCGTGCAGCGCGGCCCGCGGATCCGGGAGGCACGAGGATGGGGGTTGCGCCGACGATCGCTCGTACGCGCGGCCGTACCCGCGTCGGCCGCACCTTGCTCCTCGCCGTGGTCGCCGCGCTCGGCGCCGGCCTGACCCCCCTCGCGGCGGGCGCCGCGGCGCCCCCGGTCGCGGTGAGTCATGCGGCCGGGGCGAAGATCACGCTCAGCACGACGACGCTCAAGCTCGGCAACCAGCGCGTCGGGACGTTCTTCATCCCCAAGTCGGTGCTCGTCACCAACACCGGCACCCTCCCGGTCTCGATGGACCAGATCGTGTACAGCTCGGGCCACCAGTCCGACTTCGTGGTCAAGACCGACTGCTTCCCCGACGGTCATCCGTCGATCCTGAAGCGCGGCCACTCGTGCGTGATCCAGGTCGTGTTCACGCCGCGCGACTTCGGACCCCGCCAGGCCACGATCAGCATCATCAGCTCCGCGTCGGCCGCGCCGCAGAAGCTGGTGCTGGCCGGCAACGGCACCGAGGGCTACTACCTCGCCGGCTCCCAGGGTGGCGTCGCGCAGTTCGGCGACGCGGTCTGGCACGGTGACCGGAAGAACCGGCCGCTGAGCGCGCCGATCATCTCGATCACCAGCACGTTGACCGGCGCCGGCTACTGGCTCCTCGGCGCCGACGGCGGCATCTTCTCGTACGGTAACGCGAAGTTCTTCGGCTCGACCGGCGCGATGCGGCTCAACCGACCGGTGGTCGGCATGACGCCGCTGCGCGCGAGCAACGGCTATTGGCTCGTCGCGGCCGACGGCGGCATCTTCTCGTTCGGCGCGGCGACCTTCCACGGATCCACGGGCGGGATGCACCTGAACCAACCGATCGTCGGCATGGCGGCCTCGCGTTCGGGCAACGGCTATTGGCTCGTGGCGCGCGACGGCGGGATCTTCACCTTCGGCGACGCGAAGTTCTACGGCTCGGCCGGTGGCATCCACCTCACCCAGCCGATCGTGGGCATGGCAACCACGCCGTCGGGGATGGGCTATTGGCTCGTGGCGCGCGACGGCGGCATCTTCGCCTTCGGCGACGCGCGCTACTTCGGTTCCGGCGCCGGGAAGGGCTTCGGGACGGTGGAGGGCATCGCCGCCACACCCGACGGCGGTGGCTACTGGATGTCGAACTCGATGGGCCAGGTGTTCAAGTTCGGTGACGCGCCCTACTTCGGCGACCTGTTCCCACGTGGGATCGCGATCTCGCTGGGCATCGCACCGACGGCGCCGAGCGTGCGTACCAAGTTGCGGTCGGGCGTGATCGACCAGTCACCGAGCCAGCTGGCGCATGTCGCTTCCGTCCCGACGGCCGCGCCGACCGACCCCGGCCTGCAGCTCATCGACCCCTGACGCCGGCCGCGCTCAGGGGAAGCTCTGGCCGACCAGCCGGCGCTGCTTCAGCTGGGCCTTGGCGAAGTCGCGGTTCATGAGGGCGATGAAATCGATGGAGATCGACTTCGGACAGGCGGCTTCGCACTCGCGGTGATTCGTGCACGAGCCGAAGTACGACTCCATCGTCTCGACCATCTCGACCGTCCGGTCCCAACGCTCGGCTTGGCCTTGCGGCAACAAGTTGAGGTGCTGCAGCTTGGCGGCCGTGAACAGCTGCGCGGCGCCGTTCGGGCAGGCGGCCACACACGCACCGCAGCCGATGCACGCGGCCGCGTCCATCGCGGCGTCGGCGACACCCTTCGGGATGGGGATGAGGTTGCCGTCGGGCGCGCCGCCCGTGGCCACCGACACGTAGCCACCCGACTCGATGATGCGGTCGAACGCGCTGCGGTCGACGATGAGGTCGCGCACGAGCGGGAAGCTCGCCGCTCGCCACGGCTCGATAGTGACGTGATCCCCGTCGTGGAACTTCCGCATGTGCAGCTGGCACGTCGCGGTGCCGCGCTCGGGACCGTGTGGAACGCCATTGATCATCATCCCGCACGAGCCGCAGATACCTTCGCGGCAGTCGTGGTCGAAGGCGATGGGCTCCTTGTCGGCGAGGATGAGGCGTTCATTCACGACGTCGAGCATCTCGAGGAACGACATGTCGGGGGACACGCCCGGCACGTCGTAGGTCTCGAACTTGCCCGGCGCGTCGGGTCCGGTCTGGCGCCACGCCGTGAGGGTGATGCGCATGGTGTTGTCAGGCACGGGTGTCCTCTACTTGTACGAACGGGTCGACGGGTGCGCGTACTCGAATTCCAACGGCTCTTTGTGCAGCGTGGGCTCGACGCCGACGCCGGCGAACTCCCAGGCCGCGACGTAGCTGAAGTGCTCGTCGTCGCGGAGCGCCTCGCCCTCGTCGGTCTGGTATTCCTCGCGGAAGTGCCCGCCACAGCTCTCGTTGCGGTGGAGCGCGTCGAGCACCATCAGCTCGCCGAACTCGAGGAAGTCCGCGACGCGCCCGGCCTTCTCGAGTGACTGGTTCCGCGTCTCGTTCTCGCCGAGCACCCGCACGTTCTTCCAGAACTCTTCGCGGATCGCGGGGATCTCCGAGAGGGCCTTCGTGAGGCTCTGCTCGGTACGCGACATCCCGCAGTTGTCCCAGAGGACCTTGCCGAGCTCGCGGTGGATGTCGTCGACGGTGCGGTTGCCGTGTACCGACAGCATCTTGCGCACCTGCTCGTCGACGGAGCGCTCCGCGTCCTTGAACGCCGGGTCGTCGGTCGGGACGACCTCGGTGCCGAGGAGCGGCGCGAGGTAGCCGTTGATCGTGTTGGGCAGCACGAAGTAGCCGTCGGCCAGGCCCTGCATGAGCGCGGACGCGCCGAGCCGGTTGGCGCCCTGGTCGGCGAAGTTCGCCTCGCCGAGCACGA
>CAZLEC010000168.1:0-5490 GCA_964558245.1 uncultured Burkholderiales bacterium
CGGGATGGGATCGCCGTCGACTTTCACGACGAGGATCGCGACGTCGTCGCGCGGATCGGAGTGGGCTGCGCCATCTGTCCACGATATGCGCGGTTTCGCAACGAGCAGCCGCGCGCGTTGACCTGGCTGCCGTTTGCGCCGCATCCGCGACGGGAACGACAGTTGAGCGCCGACCCTCAGAGTTGAGCATGGACGCGAACGTCCCGAAACGCGAGTCCTGCCTGCTCCCGCCGTCTGAGCTCGCGCCCGCGCACGCCCGCCGTTTCGTCATCTAGACCCTGGCGCGCTGGGGCGTCGCCGACACCTTCGGCGACGTGCCGCTGATCACATCGGAGCTCGTCACCAACGCCGTCCGCCACGCCGAGACGAGTGTGACGGTTTCGGTCGATCTCGCGGCCGAGCGAGTCCGGGTCGAGGTGCGCGACCTCTCGGAACAGCTCCCGGTCAAGGCCGACGTCACCGCCGCGCACGACGGCGGCTGGGGTCTGCACATCGTCGAGCGGCTCTCCTCGCGTTGGGGTCACGTGCCGCACGGCGGAGGCAAGACCGTGTGGTGCGAGGTCGACACCTCGAGCGGGCCGGTCGAGCCGGCCGACCGGTTCTGACGGCGAGCGGCGCGCACCCGCGCCGCGCCCACCGCGGAGCACAACTAGGCGCCCGGCGCCGACCGCTCGACCTCGGCCCACACGGTCTTGCCGTCGCGCTCCTCGACGACCCCCCACGACCGCGACAGCGCGGCGACGAGCCGCACTCCGCGGCCACCGGGCCGCGCGCGGTTCCCGGAGAGCTGCTCCGGACGCACCCTGGACGTGTCGCGCACCGCGACGCGGATGCCGGCGGGACCACGCGAGATCGACACCCGAAACGGTGACCGCGCGTGCTGGACGGCGTTCGTCGCGAGCTCCGATGTGACCACCTCGAGCGCGCCGTCGAGCGGGTCCTCACCCCAAGCGCGCAAGACGTCGCGCGCGAAGCGGCGTACGTCGCGGAGCGCGGCGGGCGCGCCGACGAAGATCCGGTCGTGCTGGTCGAGATCGGCCGCGATCCCGCCGTCGGCGCCTTCGGACGCGCAGTCGTCGAGCGGCACGACGGCCGAGTGACGGTCGCACATCTGCTTGACCGCGGCCAGGTCTCCCGACGTCTCGAGCGACGACATCGCGTACGCGCAGAAGAGCGCGAATGCGTGGCGAGCGGCGAGATCGTTCCACAGTCCCTCGAGTTCGATCGCGGCCGCGACGTCGCCGGCGTCCCACAACAGCCCGACCATCTCGCCGAACACGTGGACCGGTCCACCGGCGGCCTCGACCCGCGACAACTTCTCCTCGCCGACGGCCGCGAACTCGACGGGATCGATGCTTCCCTCCCGCACGAACGCGCGCAGCGTCGCGCTCGCATCGACCGACTCGAAACGCCCGCTCGCCGTCAGCGATGCGACGGACAGGCCCCGAGCCTCGAGCGCGGCCTCGAGCGCCGCTCGGTGCGCGGGCGTGGCCACGACCAGCGCGGCGCCCCCGCGCTCGAGCGATTCGGCGAGGAACGGCGCCAGCGCGGCGATCAACTCGTCGTCGCACCGATACACGCCCACGACATGGCCGTGCGCACACACAGGTGTATCGAGAGAAGTGCTCACGGCCGAATCCTCATGCCCGATCTCCCGCACCACGACCCGGTGTGCCGACGCGAGGTCCGGCTCGCGGCCGACCTGTGGGGCCGTACCCGGCGGCGCCGGCGGCCAAACCCGTCGAATCCGACAATTCGGGAGGGCGGCGCGGCTTCGGCCGTGTGGTCGTCACGGCGCCGAAGACTCCGGCGCGGCGTGCGCTCGCATCGACGCAAGCGCCCGCGTGAGCAGCCGGGACACCTGCATCTGACTCACCCCGATCCGCTCGGCGATCTGCGACTGCGTGAGCCCCTGCACGAATCGCAACTCGACGATGTGGCGCTCCCGCTCGGAGAGGGTCGCGACCAGCATCGCCGCAAGCAGGCGCTGCTCGACCACGTACTCCGCTCGCTCCTCCGGATCGTCGGCCAGCCTCATCGTGGTGTCGGGTCGGGTTCCCGACTCGGACGCCGGCTCCAGTGTGGTGGTGCCGTATGCGCCGTCGGCCTCGAGCGCCTCCAACACCTCTTCCTCGGTCAGACCGGTCTCGACCGCGATCTCTGACGCACTCGGCGATCTCGCGAGCCGTTGAGTGAGCGGGCCGACCGCACCGCCGATCGCGAGGACACGCTCCTGGAGCTGACGCGGCACGCGTACTGCCCAGGTCGCGTCGCGGAAGTGGCGCCGCAACTCGCCGAGGATCGTGGGCGTCGCGAACGATGCGAACGACGCCCCGCGCTCGGGGTCGAACCGGTCGACCGCCTTCAGCAGCCCGATCGTCGCAACCTGCACGAGATCGTCGTCGGCCACACCCCGGTGCCGGTATCGGCGCGCGAGGTGGTGCGCGATACCGAGATGCCGCTCGATGAGCCGGTTGCGGAGCGCGCGGTCGCGGCTCTCACGAAATTCGAAGAAGTCCGGGTCGACCGCGCGAACGTCGTGGGTGCACGGCGCGGCGTCGCTCATGCAATCTCGCGCGCCAGCTTCGACATCTCGAAGCGCACACCCCCGTCGGCGGCCGTGAACTCGAACGAATCGACGAGCGCACGCAGCAGCATCTCCGACAGCTCCGTGGGCGCCACCGCGGCGCGGGCATCCGGCAGCCGCCCCTCGATGACGAGCGCCCGATCGTGCGCCTGCATCCGGAGCTCGAGCACGGTGCCGCCGGCGGAGATCAGCGTCGCGCACACCTCGTCGACGGCGAGGCGCACGTCGTCGAGCTCGTCGACCGAGAAACCGGCCCGGCCGCCCATGTCGCCCGCGGCCAACCGGGCAATACGGACATACGCCGGATCGGCCGGGATGCGGAACTCGACGAACGGGTAGTGCGCGTCCATCCTCCGCCGTTCGTCGTCGTGGGTGTTCGTAGCCAGGCGCGATCGGGACATCGCCTCGCCTTTCGTCGGTTCCACATTAGGCCTACCCCGAAATGCACGGGCTCACGCACCAACCGCAAGGTTTGCGACCATCAACCGCAAGGTTTGCGACCCGGGCGGGTGCGGGTACACACGGGTGAACCATCGAGCAACCAGCGCTCGTTGCCGGGGCGGGGAGTGAGAACATGTCGACCGACGCGACTCGTGCGAGCTACGGCCACGAAGATCTTTCGCTGGAGGACGCGGTCGTGAGCTTCACGCGCGTCGAACCGACTCCCGACACGTGCGTCTTGGAGGTCCGCGGCGACCTCGACATCGCGATCTCCGTGGTGCTGAGCCGCGAGCTCGACGAGCTGCTCGAGCTCGGGCACCCGCGTGTGGCGGTCGACCTGTCCGGCGTCTCGTTCATGGACTCGTCCGCGCTCAGCGCGCTCGTGCAGGCGCACGAACGAGCCAAGGCGACGGGCCGGGTCCTCCAGGTCGTCCGGCCGAGCCCGGCGTGCGCGAAAGTGCTCAGCATCACCGGGCTCGACCGAGTGCTCGGCGTCGGCTAGCGCCCGACCGCCCGTTCGAGCTCCGCCTTCGTCATCTTCGAGCGGCCCTTCACTCCGTGCTCCCGGGCTTCGTTGTAGAGCTGGGCCTTCGTTCGGCCGCCCGGACCTCGGTGTGATCGCAGCCCGCCTCTCCGACCCGAGGAGATGTCGTCGGTCGAGGTCCGGCTCGCGGTCTCTGCTTCGCCGGCGCGCGCCCGCTCCTTGTTGACGGTTCGGGCCGCGATCTCCTCGGCGGTGTCCGTATCTTCGCCGCGTTCGAGGAGTCCCGCCTTGATGTGGTCGTACTGCCGCTCTCGCTTGTCGTTCCGAGCCGACCCGGGCATGGCTGATCTCCTTCCACTCGCAGGACTCGACATCGGCGTTCGGCCGCGCGAGCAGCCAGGCGCGTCGCTACTGATGACTCCGTTCATCGGCCTCGTGCGCCGCCGCTTCCGCTCGCGACCGCTCGGCCGCGGCCTCGTGGTGAGCGACGTCGCGCTCGGCGCCGGCCTTGGCCTGCTGCGCGCGTCCTTCTTGCTGCAGCTCGTCGTCGTCGGTCACGACGCCGGCCACCTGCTTCGCCTTGCCCTTGACGTCTTCGACGACACCGCGTACCGCCGCCTTCGGTCCACTCTCGTGCTCAGCCATGAATGCTCCTTCTCGTTGACATCGGTACGACACGAAGCCGTCGTCGTTCGCACGCGACGCGCGGCACCGCACGGAGAGAACGGGCGCCCATATGTGAGGGCAGCGGCCCGCCGACGAGCCGAAACAAGGTCGGAGGGGAGGTCGCCGACGCGACCGCCGGGCCGGAACCACGTTCGTCAGTTGGGTTACCCGCCGGTCGATCCGCCCAAACGGCGAAGTGTCACGCGCGGCGGCCGTGACGGCGTCAGCCCGAGCGCGGCTCACGGACGACGAGCACCGGACACGGCGCGTGCCGCACCACGTGCTCGCTCACCGAACCCAGGAAGAGCCGGCCGAGACCGCTGCGTCCGTGCGAGCCGACGACGATCACATCGACGCCGAACCGTTCGGCGACGCGGCAGATGACGTCGGCGGCGTCGCCCACCTCAACGACTTCCTCGACCTCGACGCCGGCCAGCGGCGCGGCCGTGGTGGCGAGCTCCTTGCGGGCCTCCGCGAGCTCCGACTCCCACTCGGCCTGCTGCTCGGCCGAGCTCAGCACCGATCCTTCGATGCCACCCGCGTCGTCGCCGGGATCTCCCTCCGTGATCACGCTGAGCAACGTGACCTTCTCGATCGCGCCCAGGAGCGCGCACCCGCGCCCCGCGGCCGAGATCGACACGTCGGACCCGTCGGTAGCGATCAGCACGTGCATCATCGTCTCCTGTCCCGAGCCGAATGTCGACGACGCGGGCGACGCGCGCCACGCTCGGTGACCGACGCCCATTGCCTCTGTAAATGTTCGCACGGATTGGCGTCAAACGGCCGAATTCTCTGGTTTCATGAAACTTGGTTTCGGGCACGGGGGCAAAAGGGATACCGACAACGAGGCGATTTGTACCCGGAGGCTGAGATGGTGCCCGCCCAACGACGCTGGCTCGTCGCCGTGTTCGAAGACGAGTCGATCGCTCACCGAGCGGCTCACATGACATTGCGCACCGGTTCCGATCCTGCTGCCATACGGATCGGTGACCCTATCGACGCGCTCACGTCGATCCGCGGTGAGATGCGCGAGGAAGCGAACGGCGTCGCCGCCGCACCAAAGGGCGGTGGGGGCGCGTTGATCACGCTCCCCTTCGCCGCGTCGGCCGGCACCACGGTCGCCGTCCCCGATACGCGAGCGGCGCGTCACGCGCTCGTGCGCGCCGGCTCGGTACGGGTCGACGTCATCGGAACGAACGGGCGTCCGATCGACACGTTGCCGGTTCGGCGCCCGCGACTCGCGGCGCGCGGCCGGGCCCGCCACCTTCGCCGCGCCTGCCCGTCCTGCTGACGGCAAGGCCTGCTGACGATC
>CAZLEC010000168.1:5590-8369 GCA_964558245.1 uncultured Burkholderiales bacterium
CCGCCACCTTCGCCGCGCCTGCCCGTCCTGCTGACGGCAAGGCCTGCTGACGATCGACGCGCCGTCGCGTCGTCACCGAGGCGCCGGTTCGTGGCGTTTACCCGCGCCGGGCGCCGGGTACCCCCGAAGAAAGCATGGTTTCACACACCGGACGTCCGCTCGGGGGCGCGCGAGAAGGCACCACGCCACCGACGGGCGCGGGTTCGTCTCGCGGTGCGATCCAGATCGAGGTCCCACCCGCATCCACGCAGCTGCGAAGGGTTCGGCGCGCGATTCGGGACCGCCTCGACGCCGACTCCCTCGGAAGCGATCACGTCGGCGCGGTCGAGGCGGTTGCGAGCGAGCTGCTCGGCGCCGCGTTCGACGGAGGCACCAAGGAGCAGCTCGTGCTCAGTGTCGAGTCGTTCGCACTGTTGACGAGCGTGCGAGTCCACTGCCCGAGGAGCCTCCAACTGCGCGACGAGCCGTTCGGGATCCGCGAGCGCGTGCTCGACGGCTACGCGTTCGCGTGGGGCCGGCGGCAGCGCCTCGACGGCTCGGTGGATCTCTGGGCCGAGCTCGCGAAGCCGACGTGAAGCCGGTCCAGGTCGCCCTCGTGAACGACGTCGAGCTCGTGTTACGCGGGATCGAAGCGATGCTGCGCCCGTTCTCCGATCGGTTGACGATCACCGAGCTCGACGTGCGCACCAACCCGGTCGCCAAGGTCGACGTCGCGTTTGTTCGACACGCACGGCCACCCGAGGGGCGGCGTCGACCGCGTGCACTCCCTCGCGAGCGACGCCCGCGTCGGCGCCGTCGTCGTGTACACCTGGCAACTCCCTCCGGGTCAGCTCGACGTCGTCCTCGCCGCCGGCGCCCGCGGCGTGCTCGCGAAGTCGGTCCCGGCCGTCGACCTGGCCGACTCGCTCGTCGCCGTCGACGCGGGCGAGACGGTCGTGAGCCTGGCATTCCACCGACCGGGGGACGCGGCTTCGGGCCCCGGACAAGACCTCGGACTCACGACGCGCGAGAGCGAGGTCGCGGCGTTGCTCGCGCGCGGACTTTCGAACCGCGAGATCGCCGCGGCGTTGTTCATCAGCGAGCACACCGTGAAAACTCACTTGAAGGCGATCTTCCGCAAAGCCGGCGTCGCGCCGCGCGCCCGCGCCATCGCGCGCATCAAGATCGACGTCGGCTCCCGGCGCATCCGGCGAATCGACTGAGCCGGGGCACAACGCGACCGGCGGATCCGGCGCGTCAGCGCGCGCGTTGCAACCGGTCGGCGTCGCGGCGAACGTCGCCCGCGGGCCGATCCGGCAACCCGCTCACGTCGTTCGCGTCACCGCGCCGGGCGTGCCGGCCGCTCGCACCCGGTCGCGCCCGCCGGTGCGAGAGATCTCGCGAAGCCGGCACGTCCGTCGCCGTGGGGCCGGCCGGCTCGTCGAGGCTCACCACGAACCAGACGGTCTTGCCGGGCGTCCCCTGCAGCTCTCGGACGCCGAACGAATCGGCGAGCTCCTGCACGATCCGCAGCCCGCGACCCGACGGCTCGCTCGGCTCGGGACGACGCACCACCGGCATGCCGCCGCCGCGGTCGGTGACCTCGACGAGGATCGCGCGCCCGGTGCGCTCGACCCGCACGACGAAGTCGGTAACGGTGTGCCGGACACAGTTGGTGGCGAGCTCGGAGACCATGATCTCGATCTCGGCGACGACGCCGGGCGGCGCGTCGGCCACTTCGTCGGCGACGAAGCGCCGGGCCCGCGCCACCGCGGCCGGGGCGTTCGCGAACACGCGTTGCTCGCTCATGGCTCGATGAGGAGCACGTCGGAGAGGCCGGTCGCCTCCACCATGCGGCGCACGAGTGCGGAGGGTTCGCGCAAATGCACCGAACCGGTCTTGGCCGCGACCCGGAGCAGCAACGCGATGCCGCTGCTGTCCATGAAGCCGAGGCCGCTGAGATCGAAGTCGACCCGTTCGGGCGTCTTCTCGAGCACCGGAGCGATCACGTCGCGAAGTGACTCGACGTTCGACATGTCGATCTCGCCCCTCAGGGTGATCACCGCGATCCCGGCCGGGTCGATCGAGACGTCGGCCGACCCGACCGAGGCGCTGGAGTCGTCTATCTCATCCATCTGACCCCAAGGAACTCACCCCCGGTCGAGCGTAGCGAGGTGTGCCGGTCACGAATCGTCGGGACGCAATGCTAATCACCCGCGGATCCCCCGGCGCGCCGCGCCTCAGTGCGACTCGAGCACGCCGTCGTCGCGGAAGTCGGCGAAGAGGCCGGCCGCTGCCGGGCCGACGGTGAGACAGTTGCCGCCGCCCGTGTACGGCACCGTGATGTTCTTGATCTGATCGGGGTGGAGCGAGAACGCGACCCGCGACAGGTGATAGAGGTCCTTGATCCCGATTCCGTCGAGTTGCGCGTGCTGCGCGAGCAGCGCCAGCAGCTTGAACTCACCGGCCGCCGACTGCATCTTCGTGCGGAGGTCACGCATGGCGTCGAGGACGAGCAGCCCCTGGTTCGACGTACGGATGATGTCGCTCTGCGGGAAGTCGTGCCGGTCGCGGGAGAACGCCAACGCCTGGGTACCGTTCATGTGTTGCAGGCCCGGCGCGAAGTACGCGCCGGAATACGAGTCGTGCATCGGCGTCGGGACGTTGACGGTGAGACCGCCGACGCCGTCGACGAGGTCGTGGAAACCCGCAAAGTCGACGTCGACGACGTAGGCGATGTTGATGACGAGGAGTCCCCCGACGTCGTCGGCCTGCACTCTCGGACCGTGCGTGTTCCCGA
>CAZLEC010000169.1:0-8284 GCA_964558245.1 uncultured Burkholderiales bacterium
GCATCTGGGGCTACGAGTTCGAGACGTCGTCGAAATCGCTCGACGTCTACATCGGGTACCTGCGGCGCAAGACCGAAGCCGAAGGCGAGCCGAGGCTCATCCGCACCGTACGCGGCGTCGGCTACACGTTGCGCGCGTCATGAGTCTGCGGCTCCGGCTCACGTTGGTCGTGGCGGTCACGTTCGCGCTCGTCGTCGTCGGATGCACGTACGCGGCGCACGTGAGCGCGAGCCAACAGCTCCGCTCGGAGACCGACGCATTTCTCATCGGGCGATCGGCGCGGTTCACGAACGTGCCGCAGGGCGAGTTGCCCCGCGGTGGCCAAGACGCCGACGACGGCCGCGTCGGCAGCGGCCCGCCGCTTTCGGATCCCGACGCGACGACGCAGATCCTCGACGCGAGCGGCAACGTCACCGGCTACCAGCCCGGCCAGCCCGCGCTGCCGGTCGACGCGACCGATCGCCTGCTCGCGCAGCACGGAGGCCATTCGCGCTTCCGCAACATCACCATCGGCGACGACTCCTTCCGGATGCTCACGGTCGCGCTCCCCAACCACGGTGCGGTCCAGATCGCTCGGAGCATCGAGGCCGACCAAGACGTATTGAACTCGCTCGACGCCCGGCTGCTGCTCATCGCGCTGGCCGGCACGGTGCTCGCGGCCTCACTCGCGTGGTTCATCGCCCGCCGCATCGTCCGGCCGATCGAAGGCCTCACGAGCACCGCGACCTACGTCGCCGCCACCCAGGACCTCGACCACCCGATCGACGTCAACCGGCGCGACGAGATCGGCCGGCTCGCGTCGAGCTTCAACCGGATGCTCGATGCGCTCCGCACGTCACGGGAACAGCAACGCCGCCTGGTGCTCGACGCCAGCCACGAATTACGTACGCCCCTCACCGCGCTGCGCACGAACATCGACCTCCTCCGGCGGGCGCGGACGTTCGACCAGGACCAGCGCGACGAGCTGCTCGGCGAGACCGACCTGGAGCTGCGCGAGCTCACCGATCTGGTGAGCGAGCTCGTGGAGCTCGCAACCGACACGCACACCGAAGAAGCCGAGGAGCAGATCGACCTCGGCGAGCTGGTCGACCGGGTCGTCACCCGCCAGCAACGCCGAACCGGCCGCAACGTCATCCTCGACACGGAACAACCCGCGATCGTGGTCGGGCGGGTCACGCTGCTCGAGCGGGCGATCACGAACCTGCTCGACAACGCGCTGAAGTTCAGCGATGTCGCCACGCCGGTCGAGGTTGCGGTGCGCGGCGCCGAAGTGGAAGTCCTCGACCGAGGCGCGGGTATATCGGCCGCCGACCTTCCGCACGTCTTCGATCGCTTCTACCGGGCGACGACGGCTCGCGGTGTTCCGGGATCGGGGCTCGGGCTGGCGATCGTCGAACAGATCGCCCAGATGCACAAGGGCTCGGTGACGCTCGAGCCCCGCGATGCCGGCGGCATCCGCGCGCGGCTCGATCTACGCGGCGCGGCACTCACGCCACGTGCGCCCGAGCCTGCTCACGACGCGATGCCGTCGAACTGAACGAAGCAGGGATGGTCGCGGCCGTGACCGAGCCGGCGCGCCCACGTCGTGGGGAGCTGCTTCGCCTCGGCCGCGGTCGAATAGCGCGCGGGGCCCAAGCGGATGCCGACGCTCGCAAAACCCGGGCCGATGACGTCGGCCACGTATTCCGGAGTGGGCAGCGGCAACTGCTCGTAGCGCGCCGGGGTGGAGTCGAGCCAGATCTCGCCGTTGAGTGTCACGACGAGTCGCGCGCCCGGCCGGCAGAGCTGCGCGATCCCTCCGAGCACGTCGGCGCGCGCCAGCACGATCCCTTCGAGCAGCGCGCCCCACGGCAGTTGCACGTACACCTCGTCGGCCACGCGCGCGAGCTCATCGGGCACCGCTTCGATCGCGGCGTGGACGAAGAGCAGGTTCGGGCGCCCGCCCTTCACCGGCTTGCGCGCGGCCGTGGTCGCGCGCTCGCCCATGGGCTCGGCGAGCGCATCCATCCCGATCACGAGACGGTCGGGGTCGGCGGAAGCCAGGTGATACGCGAAACGCCCGTCGCCGGTCCCGACGTCGACCGAGTTCTTCGCGTACGCAGCCCGCATCTCGGCGAACCTCTCGGGCGCGACGATCTCCGTACGTTGCTTGCCGCTCACGCGCGTCAGGGTCATGTCCGCGGGCGTTCCCGCCCGAGCGCGAGCACGCGCTCGTACGCCTGGTTGCGGCCGACGCCCGGCAGGGCTCGCAACGCCTGCGCCAGTGTGGAGGCCGGCACGCCCTGCGCGAGCAGCGCGCGCAGCAACTCGTCGACATCGGATTCGGCGACCGGCGCCGCCTCGTCGGCAGCTGCGTCCTCCACCGGGGGCGCCACCACGAGCGTGCACTCCCCGAGGAGCTTTTCGCGGGAGATCTCGTCGGCCAGCTCCGCCACGTCGCCGTACCGGAACTCCTCGAACGTCTTGGTGACTTCCCGCCCCATGCACACCCGCCAGCGCGGACAGACCGCCGCGATGTCGGCGAGCGTCTCCGCCACGCGTGGTGCGGCCTCGTAGACGACCACTGCGCAGCCGAGCGCGCTCAGCCGTCGAACGGCCTGTTGACGTTGCGCCGACCGGCGGGGCAGGAAGCCCGCGAACACGAACCGGTCGACCGGCAGACCCGACGCGGCGAGCACTGCGAGCGCCGCGGAGGGCCCGGGAACCGGGCACACCGGGATGCCCTCGGACACCGCACGACTCACCACGACATATCCCGGGTCGCTGAACAGCGGGGTGCCGGCATCGCTCACGAGCGCGACGCGCGCGCCGCGACGCAACTGCTCGAGCACGCCCTCGACTCGCTCCGCCTCGTTGTGGTCGTGATAGCTCGTCGAACGCGCCACGGTGATCCCGACCCGTTGCGCGAGCGCGTGCAACCGGCGAGTGTCCTCGGCGAGCACCAGATCGGTCCGCTCCAACACGTCGAGCGCGCGGCGGCCGATGTCGGCATCGTTGCCGATCGGGACCGACACCACGAACAGCGCGCCGACCGCGGGCTCGGCATCGGTAGCGGTGATCGTGACGTTCAGCACGCGCTCCGAGGAGCCCAGCTGCGCGACCAAGGCGCGGTCGAGGGTGGCCGCGGTCTTCGACGCGTCGAACGCGAGCGTGCGGCCGCGCAAACCCGCTCCCCGCCGGAACACGAGTGACGAATCACCGAGGAAGAACGGACTCACCGTCGCCGAGAAGGCGTCGCGGACGCCGTCGCACTCGAGCACGACCTCGACGCGTCCGCGCAACGCGAGCAGGGCCCGGTCGTCGTGCGAGCTCGCGACGCCGACGACGCAGGTCGCGCGACGCGAGATGTCGGCATCGCGGGTGACCTCGACCGTCTTGTCGTGCGTGGCCGCGATGTTCGGATGGCCCCGGCAGGTGAACGACACCGAGACGCGGTCCGCGCGGTCGGTTCGCGAGGACACGCGCCGGCTCAGTCGTCGCGCACGGGCCAGAGATCGACCGGGCCGCCGACGTAGCCACCGACCTCACGTATTGCCGCACCCCACGGTCGGAGCAACCCGATCAACTCGTCGAGATCCGGACCCAGCGCCTCGAGCGCGGGCGCCATCTGCCGATCGGTCGCGCGCTCGATGGCTTCGCGCGCCTCGCGACCGTCGTCGGTGAGCTTGCCCTGGTCGAGCCAGCCGCGGCCCTGCAGCCGCTCCTCGCCGGCTTCGAGCTCGTCGTCGTTCCATCCCCGCGTGCGCACGTAGCTACGCAGCGGGAGGCCCATGTACACGTCGTTGAGCAGGCCGACCTCGACCGCGTCGAGCGTCGCGCCGGCCCACGCGGCGATGTGCGCGTCGCCGCGGCACTCGCGCAGCATGTCACCGAGGTGGAACAAGCGCGTCCAGGGGTCGGTCGGGTCGTCCCACCACGAGCGCAGGCCCGCGAACAAGGGCCGGCCTTCGATCCCGAGCGGCTCGACCGCGCGCTCGAGGAGCTCGGCCGCACGCGCCACGCCGTCGTCGGCTTCTCCGAGCACGCGCTCGAGTTGCGCGACGGCTCCGGCGCGCCGCGCGGCGTTGATGGTGGCGGCGTCGGTGAGCGACCAGCCGAGGGTCACACCTGCCGCCACGATGTCGGGCTTGAACACTCCGAACGCGGCGGCCACCACTCCCGGCCGCACTTGCCCGAGCAGCGAACCCCGGCTCGTGAAGTACGCCGGACCGTCGGGGAGCGCGACCAGCCCGGCGCGTCCCGGGCTCGGGGCGAACCCGAGCTGTGCGTACGCGGCGTGACACTCCGGCGAGAAGAACACCTGCCCGATGACCGGCTCGAGCGCGGCAGCCAGCGAGCGACTCGTGCGGAGGTTGACCTCGTCCATGGCCGCAGTCTGTCAGGCGCGCACTCGCCGTGACACCGCACCGGCGCGCACCGCCTCCCTGTGATAGACGCTCACGCGATGAGCGAGACCTCCTCCTGGCTCGACGCGACGGCGCAGGCCGAGCTGGTGGCGCGGGGCGAAGCGTCCCCAGTCGAGCTGGTCGACGACTCGATCGCGCGCATCGAGGCACTGAACCCGGCGCTCAACGCGGTGATTCACGAGCGGTTCGAGCAAGCGCGCGCCGAAGCGCGTGCCGCGGGCGAATCCGACAGCTCGCGGGTTCGCGGTCCGCTCCACGGCGTGCCGTTCCTCGTCAAGGACGCCGTGTGCCACACCGCGGGCGACCCGTTCCACTGCGGGATGCGCTTCCTCAAGCGTCTGCAATGGACCGAGCCCGACGACACCTGGCTCGCCGCGCGCTTCCGGGCGGCCGGACTCGTGTTCCTCGGCAAGACGAACACGCCCGAGCTCGCGTCGAGCGTGACCACCGAGCCGCTTGCGTACGGCGCCACGCACAATCCCTGGGACCTCACGCGATCGCCGGGCGGTTCGAGTGGCGGAGCCGCGGCCGCGGTGGCGGCGGGGATGGTCGCGGTCGCCCACGGCAACGACATGGGCGGCTCCATCCGCTTCCCGGCGTCGATGTGCGGCATCGTCGGCCTCAAACCCACCCGGGCCCGCACGACGCTCGGCCCCGACTTCGGGGAGTACTGGGGACCGCTCACGCACGAGCACGTGCTGACCCGCTCGGTGCGAGACACCGCGCTGGTGCTCGACGCCGTCGCCGGAGCCGGTCCGGGCGACCCGTACACCGCGCCGCCGCCGGCGCGACCGTTCCGCGACGAAGTCGGCGCGGCGCCCGGGCGGCTGCGCATCGGCCTGCGCACCCGCACGCGCGACGGGCGCGAGAGCGCCCCCGACTGCGTGGCCGCGGTTGCGCGCGCGGGTGCGCTCCTGGAGTCGCTCGGGCACCACGTGGAGGCGGTCGACTTCCCCGAGCTCGACGAGCCGATCGACGGCGAGTTCGGAACGGTCATGATCGTCGCGATCGCGCGCGACCTGGCGCGCTGGACCGCGCGCACTGGTGCCGAGATCACTGCCGACGACGTCGAGCCCGGCAATCTCTTTCTCGCGGAGATGGGGGCGACGGTGACCGGCGTCGCCTACGCGGGTGCGATCGAGCGCATGCAGTCGTGGTCGCGCGGTGTTGCGGCCTGGTGGGAACACCACGACCTCCTCGTGACGCCGATGAGCCCGGAGCCTCCGGTACACCTCGGCGAGCTCGCGCCCACCAGCGCCGATCCGGCGGTGAGCGACCGCATGGCCTCGCTCGTGACGTTCGCGATCCCGTTCGACGTCACCGGGCAGCCGGCGATCTCGTTGCCGTTGCACTGGACCGATGCCGACCTGCCGATCGGCGTGCAACTCGCCGCGGCGTACGGCCGCGAAGACGTGCTGCTCCGGGTGAGCGCGCAACTCGAAGAAGCCGCGCCGTGGCGCGACCGGCACCCGCCGATCGTGCGCTGAGACTCAGCGCGTCACGATCGACGCCAACGCCCACACCGCCACGATGAGTCCGATCAACATGTAGGTGACGGTGCGCGCCAGCGGCGCTTGCGGGAGATCGGCGTCGCCTCCGTGCGCCGGGACCCGGCGGGTGCCCGCGCGGCGCGCGTCCGACCGGCGGCGCACGAGCGCGAGCCCGTTGGCGAGGAACAGCGCGCCGCCGAGCGCCAACACGAGCTCGCGCATGACCTCGTCGTAGAAGCTCACGGGTCGAGATTATCCCGGGCCCGGCGCGGCTCCGGGGTCGAAGCCCCGGGCCAACGCCCGTATCGCCGCCGTCGTGACGGGCTCGGTCACCGACTCGGCGAGGCGCTCGTCGACGTCGCCCGAGTCGCTGACGATCCGCTGCCGCAACGAGACCCCATGGGCATCGAGGCACATGTCCGCTTCCACACCGAGATCGGGGAGCTGACCGTGCCCGGTCGTGCGCGCGCGGAAGCAACGGGCGCGCTGTCCGGCGATCACCGCGCCGGGGATCCTCGTGACGGTGTACGCGCCGACCGACACCGCGACACGTAACACCTCCGAAGGAGCCAGGAGCTTCGTGGCCGGTGCCTCGGTGCACGCGAGACGCTTCCCCGTGGCGTTGCAGTCGTACGTGCGGCGCCCTTGCACGACCGACATCACCGAACCCGAGCGCAAGACGTGCAGCGACGGATCGCGCGCCTCTTGCATCGCCTGTCGCAACACGCGTCCGCCCGCAAGCGTGCGGGTGAACTCGTAGTCGACCGACCAGCTCCCGCGCTCGCCCGCGCGCATGAGCGTCACGAGGTCGCGCGCGGCGCCCGGATCGGCGGGGGCGCCGACCAGCACCGTCGGGGCGGCGAAGCCGAGGGTGACGAGCGCCGCCAACGCGACCACCGCGGACGCTCTCGCTGCCACCCGCCGCTCGAAGTGGGGTCGCACCGCAGCAGCCTACGGCCGGGTACACGCCGCCTCGCGTCGATCTCGTGACGTGCGAGACTGCCCGCCATGCGGTTACTCGTCGCGCGTTGCTCGGTCGCATACGAAGGCCGGCTCGGCGCGCGACTCGCGCCCGGGATCCGGCTCGTGATGCTCAAGGCCGACGGCTCGATCGCGATCCACTCCGACGCCAAGGCGTACAAGCCGCTCAACTGGATGAGCCCGCCGTGCGCGATCGTCGAACGCGACGATCGCATCATCGCGACCAACCCGAAGGGCGAGACGCTCGAGATCACGTTGCACGAGGTGATCCACGACACCGACGCCGAGCTCGGCGACGATCCCGGTCTCGAGAAAGACGGCGTCGAAGCAGAGCTGCAGCAGCTCCTCGCGGCCCGCGTCGCCGCGCTCCGCGACGATTTCGTGCTCGTGCGCCGCGAGTTCCCGACCGACATCGGGCCCATCGACTTGCTGTGTCGCGACGGCGACGGTCGCGCGGTGGTCGTCGAGGTTAAGCGAGTCGGCGACATCGCGGGGGTCGACCAGCTGTTGCGCTACCAGGAGCGGCTCGACCGCGATCCCCAGTTCGCGCCGACCGCAGGCATGTTCGTCGCCCAGCAGATCAAACCTCAGGCGCGTGTCTACGCGGAGAGCAAGGGCGTGGCGTGCGTCGAAGTGAACCTGGCGCGGTTGCGGGGCGACGTCGACCCCGACCTGAAGCTCTTCTAGGCGCGCGGTGCGAGCAGCACTCCTCCTCCAGTGCGCCGACCGGCCCGGGATCGTGGCCGCGGTCGGTGCGTTCGTCGCCGAGATCGGCGGCAACGTGGTGGAAGCCGACCAGCACTCCGACCCGGCGGCCGGATTGTTCCTGCAGCGGGTCGAGTTCGAGGTCGACACCTCGCTCGCGGCCCTGCACGCCGCGTTCACGCCGATTGCCGATCGCTTCGCCATGGACTGGTCGCTGCGCGACCTCGCGGGTCGGCCGCGCATTGCCGTGCTCGTGTCCAGGCAAGGGCACTGCCTCGCCGATCTCCTCGTGCGCGACGCGCTCGGCGAGCTCGCGGGCGACTTCGTCGTGGTCGCGTCCAATCACGACACGCACGCCGCGCTCGTGAAGCGATTCGAGGTTCCGTTCCGTCATCTTCCTGCCGGCGACACGCCCGAGGCGCGTGCGGCGCAGGAACGCGACCTCGGTGCCTTGCTCGACGACATGGCCGTCGACGTCGTCGTCCTCGCGCGCTACATGCGCGTGTTGCCCGCGTGGATCGCAGAGGCGTGGACGCAGCGGATGATCAACATCCATCACTCCTTCCTGCCTTCGTTCGCGGGCGCGCGCCCGTACGCGCAGGCGCACGAGCGCGGCGTGAAGGTGATCGGCGCGACGGCGCACTACGTCACTCCCGAGCTCGACCAGGGCCCGATCATCGCCCAGCAGGTGCTTCCCGTCTC
>CAZLEC010000170.1:0-8270 GCA_964558245.1 uncultured Burkholderiales bacterium
GCGTCACGGACTCGCCCGCGGTGATCGCGATGGGCGTGGTGACCGATGCCGAAGACTCGTCGCTGGTGATCGGGTCGGCGCCGTTGAACTGGTCGGTGAGCGCCCACTGATAGCTACCGGCGGCAAGGGTCCCGCCGGTGGGGTTCAGGACCTCGTCGTCGAGGCTCGGCGGGTCGACCGCGTCGTTCGCACCGAGGAGGAGGTTCGCAAAGCCGGAGTGGCCACCGGGCACGAGCGTGCTCGGGTTCTCGGTGCCGAACGGCGTGATCGTGGGATCGGTGCTCGACGTGAGCCCGAGGCCGCCGGTGCCCTTGGTGGCGCCGGGCGCCGCGGCGGCCCAGATCGAGTTCTGCTGCACTTCGGCTTCGACGTAGTTGGTGGTGGCACAGCCGACGTCGAGGTAGGCGTGGTCCCACGTGTGGTTCAGCCAGCCGAAGTCCTGCGTGTACGGCTTGCCCGTGGCCGGGTCGGTCTTCTGAAACTCGGCCAAGAGCGCGTCTGCGGTCGGCGTCTCGACGTTGTTCGTCGTCGAGTTGCCGCCGTTGAAGAGGTTGTCGAGGCGGTAGTTGTTTGCCTTCGACCAGACGGCCTCGTTGTCGACGTCGACCGGTCGCATGCGGAGCGCGGCCGCGGGGTCGTAGTCGTTGGCGTGGGTGGTCGTGTCCCACGTGTCGTCGGGTGTGAACACGTCGTCGACGTGGAGCGTCGAGTAGTTGCGGTACAGGCCGACGTGCGCGCCGCCCGTCACCCAGTCGATGAGGCCGGGGCCGAGGAGCAGCCACTGCGTCATGTTCAGGTTGTAGTTGAACCCGAGCGTGAGCTCCTGGACGTTCGCCTGCGTGTCACCCGTGGGCGGGTGCTGGTAGACGCCGATCAGCACGTTGCCGGCGGAGTCGCTCAGCAACGGAGTCTCGGTCGCTCCGGTCGGCAGTGAAGCTTGAACCGCGCCCGGTGCACCGAACGTGCCGGTGTCGAACGGGATCTGGCCGGCCAGCGCGGGGAACGCGGCGAGCCCGGCCGTGTTGAGCGTGGGCGTGGTGCCGCCGATGAGCGAGCCGCTGCTCGAGTCGGTGACGGGGTTCAACCCGAGCACGCCACCCGCGGGCGGCACGAAGTTGCCGTCGAGCTGGCGGACGCCGAACGTCGACTCGTAGGCGGACAGGCTGTCGAGCGCGTGCGCGACGAAGTCGCCGGGCTTGCCGGCTACCACGACGCCGTTGAAGAGGCCGTGCGTCGCCGACGACGTGAGCGCGGGCAACGTGATCGTCTCGGAGCCGAGGCTGCCGACACCGTCGACCTCCTTGTACGCCACTCCCTGGCTGGTGAGGCCGGCCGCCCAGGCGGCGGTGGTGGGATCGGCGACGCCCGACACAGCCGGGTTGCCGATCAGCAGCACCCGCAGGTCGACGGTCTGCCCCACGCCGAGCGCCTGCGCCGAGTGCGAGACCAGCGGCGCGGCCGCGGTTCCCATCAGCAGCGACGTGGCCAACAGCGACGTGAACCGCCGGATGCCGCGTCGCTTCCGGCGTTGCCCGTTCGCTCCCTCGGAACGTGCGCCGCCAGAGGTGGCAATTCCGTCATTCCGCCCGCGATGCATAACTCCCCCACAGAGGTAGATATCGAAACGCAATCCATGCCCGCCCGCACGCGTCGTACAAGTACGACGTTTGCGGTGGATACTTTTGCGTGGTTTCCGGGCGGTGTCAACCAAAGGAGGGGATTGACTCCCGAATTTCGACCACCTAGGTCATGCGACCTATCTACGGAATTGAGGCCCCTCGGACTGCTACCTGATGCGCGACTCCGCGGGAAGGTGACGTGTGTCACGAACCGGCGGTGCGGGGTTGACGCGCGTCGCGCCAACCGAGACCCCGCGCAGCACGCGCCCTTGCGGCGAGTGGCGGCGCCGGCAACGCGCGCGGGTCGGGGCGTTGGTCTCGATCCTTCCGATAACGCTGTATGGCGGTTGATCCTTTTGCTCAGCACATGCAATGCAGAAAACGGTTGCGGTGGCGGTCGCGAATCGGCGGATTTGTCGAAGCGGCACCGGGTCCGAATGGTCAGGAGGCGGAAGGTGAGCGCGGGCAACCCCGGATGGTCGGCGGTCCGCTGATCGCGTAGGCCACCGCACCTTCCGACGAGCGGAACGCGACGTGCGCGTTCGGATCGCTCCTTGTCCAACGAGACTCGGGCGGCTCGTCGGGCGGCTCGCCACCGGGGAGACCGACGCGCCACCGTGACAGGTCGATCCCGAGCCCGACGGCCGGCGCGCCCACCGGCACCACGACGTACTGCACGCGCGCGCGGCGTTCGTCGCGTCGCCATGCCGCACACGTGCGGGCCGGATGCCACGCACCGTCGGGACCGTGTTCGCCGATCATCTGCACCCGGTTCTGCAGGTGTGCGCCCCAGAGCGGGTACGAGAACACGAAGCCCGAGTAGCCGATGCTCGCGCCCGGGAGCGTGTTCGCCCATTGGGCGAGGTCGAGGTCGGCGTAACGGTGGCTCGCGTAGGTTCGCTGCGCGGGCCAGCCCAGCGTGATCGCGACGATCGCGACGACACCGATCGTGAGCCGGCTCGACGTGCCCCTCGGCAAGGGCAGGAGCGGTCGGCCCGACGTGAGCCTCACCATGCCGACGCCGGTGAGCACGCCCACGGCCAACGCGACGGGCACTTCGTGCGGCGCCCAGGTCTGGCGGCTCTGCGGCGCGAGTTGGGTCGCGGCCAGCGCGATCCCCAACGCGGCAGTGGCAATCGTCGAGCCGTGACGCCATCGCCGCGCGACCAGCGGCAGGATGACGAGCCCGATTGCCACCGCGGGGAGCAAGTAGCGGAGGTTGAAGGCAAAGAGGTTCGCGGTGATGAAACGGACGCCGGGCTCGGCGATCAGCTGCGGTGCCCAGACCGTGCCCGGCGTGATCAAGAACGCCCCGAACGCGATCACCCCCACTGCCGGCGCGACGAGGTCTCGCCCGCGCAGCGTGACGACGCCCAGCGCCATCGCCGCCGCGGCGACAACGGTGATGACCGGCCACGCGGAGCCGAAACCGGTTCGGAGGCCCGGGAGCAGCGCGTCGTGCCAGACCCGGCCGCTCCCGATGTTGCGCAACAGGTTCGCGCCGAACCCGTCCATCGAGGGTGTCGGCGGCCGCGGCAGATGCAGGTGACCGATCCCGATACCGAGGCCGGGAAGCGGGTTTCCGACCGCGAACAGGTTGCGGGCGTACCAGTAGCCGCCGGTCGCGAAGGCAGCGCCGGCCCACCTGAGCATCGTCGGGACGCGAGCGCCGGAAGCCGTGACGACGGCGAGGCACACTCCGACCGCGAGCACGGGCGCGACGAGCGTGAGCTTGCTGCCGATCGCGAGACCGGCCGCGAGACCGGCGTACACCGCGGTCGCGCGATTCAAGGTGCTCGCGTGACGCTCTCGCGCATCGCCGCGCGCGACGCCGGAGTGCATCACGAACGCGATGCACGCGAGCAAGCCGACGATGCCGAGCAGGTCGTCCTTGGCGGTGCCGGCTTCGGATGCGACGACCACCGGGATCGTGAGCGCGACGGCCACGCCGGCGAGGCTCGAGGGCCCCACGCGCGCCCGGGCCCCGATGCACCAACCGGCCAACAGCGCGACCGGCACGAGCGCGAGGTTGACGAACAGCGACACCGTGTCGGAACCCGTTGCCAGGATGCCCACCGCGTGGAGGACCGACGTGTTCGCGGGGTAGTACGTGACGAGCGCTTCGCCGTTGAGGTACTGCAGGCGCGACGTCCACCCGCTGTGGACGAACGCCGCCGCGAACGGCATGTGGTACCAGAGGCTGTCGCCGTTGCCCGGGCCGCCGCTGTTGCCGATCCCTCGCGTGAGACCGTGCGCAACGAGCGTCGACCACTGCGCGGCGACGAGCGCGGTCGAAGCCGATGCCACGATCACCTCGGTCGTGGGCAGTCCGGCCGTCGTGCCCGACGTTGGCGCTTCGCCTTGCGAAGCCGCCGCACGAGCCGGCGCCGGCGCGATCGGCTCGCGCCGTCTCGCATCGCGGGCGCACGACCACGCAGAGCCGACCCCGATCACGACCGCGCCGGCGATCATCGGACCGCGTCGGAATTGGCCGACGCTCCCGAGGATCTCGGCCAGCACGACGACGCCCGCCAGCGCGCCGACGAGGTCGGCCAGCGTGCCGAGCTCGCCGGGCCAGTCGGGCGCGATCCGGCGGCGCCAGGCCCGCGCCCCGATGAAGGCAGCCGCGCCGATGGCGATCAGGCGCGCGACGCCGAAGAGGTAGCCCGTCGCGGTCAGGGTCGGTCTCCCGATCTGCTCCGGGCTCGAAACGAGACGCCCTCTTGGCCCAATCCAGACGCCCTTTTGGCCGAATGCGGCTATAGGCTCGCCTTTGTAGCGACCTGCCCAGAAAGGCTAGCTTCGGGCCCGTCGTTCAGCCCCGCGAGCACGGCGTTTTGGGAGGAACAGTGAGTCTCGTCCGCGCATCAAAAGGGACGAAGCTGGGCAGCGCCCTCTTGAGTGGTCTCTTCCTGGGCGCGCTCGGCGCGGGCATGGGTCTGAACGCGTTGCTCGCGAATCCTTCGCCGCTGCTCGACTACTACGCGCCCGGATCGCCGACCGCTCCGTTGTCGGCGTCGGCCGCGCCGGGCAACGGGACCGCGACCCTGCACTGGCACATTCCGGCCAATAGCGGCAACGGACCCATCACGGGCTATGTCGTCACCCCGTACCGGTCGTTCGTTCCGCAGTCGCCTCGCACGTTCCCGGCTGCGCCGACCACGCAGGTGATCACCGGGCTGACGAACGGAGTGGCGTACTTCTTCAAGGTCGCGGCCATCAACTCGTCGGGGCTCGGTCCGCAATCGGCCGCGTCCAACTCGATCCACATCGGCGCGCCGGGTACACCGACCGGCGTCAAAGCCGTTCCCGGAAAGAACCAGGCGACCGTGAAGTGGGTCGCGCCCAAGACAACCAACGGTAAGCCGCTCACGGGCTACGTGATCACGCCGGTGTTGAGCGGAGTGCCGCAGACGATCCGCGTGTCCAACTCGCTCACCACGACGCACGTCGTGACCGGTCTGCTCAACGGACGCAGCTACACGTTCGGCGTCGCGGCCAAGAACGTGAACGGCACCGGTCTGCTCTCGACCTTGTCGGTCGCCGTGCTCGTCGGGGGCGCGCCGGCACCGCCCACCAACGTGCAGGCCGCGCGAAACGGGTTCGGCAAGTTGCGCGTGACGTTCGTCCCCGGCTCCAACAACGGGCTCGCGATCACCGGGTTCACCGCGACGTGTACCTCGACCAACGGCGGCACGACGCGAGCGAAGCGGGGCACCACCAGCCCGATCACGGTCACCGATCTCGACGCGAGCTTTGCCTACAAGTGCAACGTCACTGCGACCAACGTGCGGGGAACGAGCACGCCGTCGACGAAGTCGCCCAAGGTCAACGCGTAGCGCGGGTGTGCTCGGCGGCGCTCGGCGCGCCGAGATGCCGGCGGCGTTGCGCGTGCCGGCGTTCGGCCGCGCACGCCTCCAGCCCGGCGAGCGCCCATCGTGCGAGCTCGTCCTCGTCGGGTCGACGCACCGGCGCGCGGCCGGGAGCACAGTCGGCGCCGGGATGCGCGTCGGCCGGCACGACGTCGAACGCGTACACCACCGAGTCGGTGAACAGTGCGAACCGGTCGAGTCCCGATTCGTCGGCGTGCACGATGAACTCCTCGTGCAGCTTCGCGAGGCGCGTGAGATCGCGCATGGTGTGCACGTTCACGATCGGTCGCCGGCCCGTCGGCGGCAACGAGCTGACGTTCACGACGAACGCGCGATAGCGCGCCGCAATCGCGCGAGCCGCGCCGCGCGACGAACGCAGGCGTTCGAACGCGAAGGCCGCCGCGGTCGCCGCGAGGGTCGCGACGACGAGCGCGATTGCGAGCCCGCGAGCGGCGGCGTCGGAGACTTGCAACCGCGACACTCCGAAGCGTCGGGGCCGAACGCTCGCGACCGCAACCGATCCGGTCTTCGTCATCGACGCATCCGGTGGTGCGAAGCCGGTGCTCGTGCCCGAGAGCGACGGGACGAGCTCGACTGGTGTGAGCTGGAAGTCGAGGTGGGGCGCGAGGCCGGCGCCGGCTTGCATCCCGTCGACGGTCGCTCCCGGATGGAGCAGCCACGTGACGCGCAGTGACGCATCGGGAGTGGTGAGGCCGGTCTCGCTGGTGAAGGCCTGCTGGATGAGGTGGAGCGCGGCGAGGTCGAGCGTCGCGGTCGCGTGCACGTGGCCGCCGATCAACGTTCGGTTCGGTCCGACCACGAGCGTGCGGTGCCAGCCGGTCGCGCTCGAGAAGTCGGCGACGACTCGCGAATCGCTGCGTACGCGGTCGCGCGCGTCCAGACCGGTGAGCGCGAAGTCAAGGTCGACGGTGACGTATCGCACCATGTTCGTGAACACCGGATCGCCGGTGTGGATCCGACCGGCGGGATACACCGCGCCCCGAGGAGCTGCGCCGGAGTATCCGATCGTCGCGACCTCTCGGTAGGGCCGGGCCGTCGTCGTCGCCTGCCGGGTGGGCGCGCTCCAGATTGCGACCGCGGCCAGCACTGCTCCGGTGGTCGCGAGCGCGCCGACGAGGAGCAACGTCATCCCGACCTGACCGACGTTCCGCGTGCGCGGCCGGTCACGGGCCGGCTTGCGGCGCGACTTCCGGGCTCTCGGCGCGAGGCCGGCGAACACCACGGCCAGGAGCGGGAAGAGCACGATCGGCCGGGCGAGCAAACCTCGGACCTCGCCGCCGCGCGCGATGCGAAAGCGGAGCTTGCCGACGATCTGCGCGGCGGTCGGGTGATCGGGATCGCGGAAGTCGTTGTTGTCACCCTTGAACGTGAAGTGCCCGTCGCGAATCGCGACGATGCGGTGCAGCACGATGGCTCCGTGCAACGTCGCGCTGCGGTAGGCCGCGATGTCGCCGACGCGGTAGGCGGCGACGGGCTGCACGATCGCGAGGTCGCCGGCGTGGAACCGCGGGATCATGCTCGTGCCGTGCGTCGTGACGTACGTCGTCCGGCCCCCGAGGTTCGCCGGCCACATCAGCGCGCACAGCGTCGCCACCGCGCCGAGCAGTATCAGCCACACCGACGTCTGCAAGAGGGCCATGGGTCGCATCGTCGTGGTTGCTCGCGGGCGGGGTAGGAGCCCGAGTGCCGGCTCCTACCCCGCTGGCGCGCTTCCCCCGGATCGCTAGTTCGTGACCGAGATGTCGGTGGCCTGGATCGTCGCAACGCTCTGCGCCAGGCTCGTGACGTCGCAGGTGAAGGTGGTCGAGGTGCTGCCGTCGTACACGCCGGTGCCGCAGTCGACCGCGGTTCCCGGTGTGCCGCCGACCGTGAAGCCCGCGAACGCGTGCTCCTTCGGCACGCCCTGCGTCAGGTCACCGTTGGCCACGATCGTCACCGTGTTCACCTGCGTGCCCGCGCCGTTGAGCGTGTAGTGCATGCTCGTGACGTGGGCGCCCGACACGTTCTGGGCGCCGTAACCGAGCTGGTTGCCGGCGTGCGTGTCGAAGACGTTGGCTGCCGTGAAGGCCGAGCCGACGGCCACGGCGATGACCACGAGGATCAATATCGAAAAGAGATTCGTCCGTCGCGTGCGCAACATTGGGAGGGCCTCCTTGCCCGTGAACCACTCGGCCGTCCTGTTGGCCTTCGGGTTGATCGGCCGGGCGGGGAGCGCCCTTGAGGGCGACGTTCGGCGACGTCATCGCATCGCGCGGGCCGTGATCGGCAAGCGCGCATCCGCCTCGCGGCGCGCGCGGGGCTTCGGAGGCGTCAGCGGTTGTCGGTGACGCCGGCGATGCGGTGCATGCGCTGGCGGCGGGCCCCGGCCTTGAACTCGGAGAGCTCGCTGGTGACCAGCCACAGGGCCAGCGAGCTGAACACGAGCAGACCCAGGAGGCCGGCGAGGTTGAGCCCGGTCGCCAGGGCCGACGGTGACCGCTTCACGAAGGACGCGGGCACGAACGAGAGCTGACGCCCGGCCGAGCTCTTGGCGGCCTTCTTGGCCTTGGGCCGAGCGGCGACTTTCGCAGTGCCGACCGCCTTGCGGGCCGGCTTGCGGACGCGGCGCTTCGGAGTGATCCGCTTGGTGGGCTTGGCGGCCGGCTTCGGGTGACGCTTCTTCTTCGACGACGGCGGGTGGTTGACCTTCTTGCTCACGGACTTGCGGCGCCGGGAGCCGCCGCCGCTCGTGCTCCGGGGCGGAGGGGAGTAATTCTGG
>CAZLEC010000171.1:0-8264 GCA_964558245.1 uncultured Burkholderiales bacterium
AGCTCGCGCCCCGAGTCGTTTCTCATCCCGTTCAACTCGCGCCCAGTGGCCCCACTCCAGAATCACGCTCTGGCCCCGGGCGAGGAGATCCTGGGAAAGAACCCACAGCTGATGTTCGAGACGCACCCGGAACTCTTCATCCCACAAATCGGCGCCGAGTTGAGTCGCCCACCCGTCCTTGTCCAACCTGATGGCGGGGATTTCGGGTGCGAGCTGACGAGCGAGTGTCGACTTGCCCGAGGCCGGGAGCCCACAGATCAGCACGAGCCGCGTCGACGACCTCGCCATGCACGATTTCTAACATGAGCGCCTCCGGCGCATCAGAGATCGCGCGACGCCCGCAGAGCAATTCGGTTCGCGCCCGTGCCCCGTCGACCAAACTGAGTGGATGCAACGTCACCGCGCCGGCGCACGCGCGCTGCGTCGGGCATGCGCCCCGGTCAGTTGGCGTCAATGAGGATGCCGGACCGTTGCGTGGCGGAACTGCGGGAGCGGGGCTATCTGGTGTTCGAGGGCTTCCTCGGGACCGACGAGTTGGCGGCAGCCCAGGAAGCTCTCTGGCTGCACTACCCGCGGCCCGAGGAGTACTTCGCCGACCCGGCTGCTCACGCCGGGCTGGTGACGAGCCAGTTCTCCGGCATCATCAACGGGCCTTGGCGATCTTGGGACCTGAACCGCCTGGCCTTTCATCCCGACCTCCTCGACCTGGCGGAGCGTTTCCTGGGCTCGGCCGACCTGCGTCTCTACGACGCGGAGTTGTGGGCCAAGTACGCCGGGACGGTCGACTACGAGCAGAACCACCACCGTGACTTCGGCAACCACAGTCTCGTCGTTCCCAAGCGGGCCGACCCGGCCCCGCAGATCACGAGCATGATCCTTCTCTCCGACGTCGGCGACGAAGACGGCCCGACCAAGGTCGTCCCGCTGTCCGTCGGAGAAAGAGTCCCCTACTGGCCGAACACGCTCAATGAGGGGACCGGCGCCTATGTGGCGAACTATCTCCCGGCCGGGGCCTTCGCCGACGAAGAGTTGTCGGTAACCGGAGCGGCAGGGACGCTGTTCACCTACCGGACCGACACCCTGCACCGTGGATCGCGCATGACGGCAGAGCGCTCGGCCCGGTTCACCCTGTCCGCGCAATACGACGTGTGGGCACCGCGCTGGACCGGCAGGGTCGCCTGGGCCGAGCGCGCGCTCGATTCCAACTGGCGAGAGCTCATCGAGCGCGCGACTCCCCGGGAGCGGTCGGTGTTCGGGTTCCCGGCTCCGGGCGACGCGTACTGGGACGAGCAGACGATGGCCGACACCCAAGCGCGCTACCCCCGGGCCGACCTCACGCCTTACCGCTGAGAGGCTGGCCGAGGTCGCGATCGCGCTGCGTGATGCCGGGCACTGGGCCGCGGTGGTCGACGATCGTTGGCGCCTGGTGTACGTGACCGACGAAATGCGCCTCACCTTCGGTGGCCACAAGGAACTCGCAGCGTTCGCGATCGGGAAGCACTACTTCGGGCCCGACTGGGAACAGGGCAGCCAGCAGTGGCGCTCCGGTCCCAACAGCATGCGTCCGGGATTCGCGGTGCTCGGTGGCCTGATGCTCGCCGACACCCCGGGCGGCCGGGACGCGCTGCGAGCACTCGTCGACCCGTCGCTGCACGACCTGGTTGACGCGTTGTCGCCGGACGATCGGACAATGGTGTCGTTCAACTCCGCGGGAGCGAGCATCGGCGGGAACATCGGTGCTTCTGCCGTTCTCTTCACGCGGGTTTACGACGCGACCGGACGCCGCGCCGGGGGTGCGATCATCGCGAAGCCCGCGGCCGGCATGTCGACGATCGCCACCTTGACGGCATTCGCCGATCCCCGGCACCTCGAGCGCATGCAGCGCGTCATCCAAGCCGGGCGCCGGCCGGCTGCGCTCCTCTTTGCCGATCTCGATGGTTCCACTCCGCTGGCGAAACGCCTGCCGACCGCCAGCTACTTCGCGCTCGCCCGCCGGCTCGTGCGCGCCGCCGATCAATGTGTGATCGACGCCGAGGGCCTGGTCGGGCGCCACGTCGGCGACGGCGTCGTCGGGTTCTTTCTCTCCGAGACCGCAGGTTCGGACTCCGCCGCGGCCCGGGCCTGCATCACCGCGGCTCGCGCCCTGCGCGTCGCGGTGCGCGAGGTCGCGGCTCGGAGCGAACTGTCACCTGACGACGTGGCGTTGCGGTTCGGTTTGCACTGGGGCGCCACGCTCTACGTCGGCAACATCTCCAGCGCAGGGCGTACAGAGGTCACTGCGCTCGGCGACGAAGCCAACGAAGCCGCGCGCATCGAGGCCTGCGCGAGCGGCGGACGGGCGCTCGCCTCGAAATCGCTCATCGAACGCCTCGACGCGCATGACGCCGCCGCGCTCGGAATCGATCCCACCCGCATGGGCTACACCCTGCTCGCCGACTTGGCGACCGCGACGGAGAAGGCTCGGCGCGACGCCCCGGCGATCGCCGTGTGCGATCTCGTCGATTAGCCGCAGGCTTCCGCGCGCGTGGCGCCTTCGTCGACCTATCGCTGCGATCGGTTGTCCGGCGTGGCGTCAGGAACCGCGTACGACGCCGGCGTCTTGCAGAAGGTGCAATACGTCGTCCCGACCCGAGGGCTGCGCTCGTCTCCGAGGTGCGTGTCCGAGGCGAGGCGTGCGCTACGCGCCCACGGAGGAAGGTACACGCCGTCGGGAGCACCGCAGGCCGTGCATCGTCGGAACATCGACGACTGGCTGTCGGACGCTTCGTGCGCGGCGGACATCGGCCGAAGAATAGATCGCCGGACCGCCTTTCGGCTCGGACCGAACCGGCCACGGCCGCGCCATGGTGGCGACGGGTCGTGCTCTAGAAGGTCCGGCCGACGATGTTGGTGGTGTCGAAGTACTGGGCTGTGTAGTCGATGACCCGATCGGGATCGAACGCTTTACACGTATAAATGTCGACCGAGAAGAACAACAGAGGTTGCTCCCACGCGTAGAAGTGCGCGCCCGAGGTTTCCCAGTGGGTCCATCCGGCCCATCCGTAGCGTTCCGAGCGGTGGGTGACGGGCCGGGTGAGCGTCCGCATGGCGCAGACAGTCGCGAGTCGGTTCAGGTATTGGCGGATCTGAAGGGCCCCGATGGGCTGATCGCAGGTCCCTTCGACAACGAGGCGTTGGCGCAGGATCTGGGGTGCGAGGTCCCGCCAGTGGTACCGCTCGCGGTGGTCGTCGATGCTGCGCGGTTGGCGAGGCGGGTCGGGATCGACGCGGGAGATGCTCCGTAGCACCGCGACCGGTTCGGGACTCCGGGACTCGAGGCGTCGAGACTGTGCACGGCGGCCGAGCGGGGGCTGGAACGATGGTGTTGTCATGGTTAATGTCACACGTCAGCGGAGTAAGGCAGGGGCCACAAAGAAGCGGAGCCTTTCGCGGTTGGCCTTTTTACGGTTGGTCGGCTGGGAAGCACAGGACTCCCAGCCGACCACACTCCTTCGCCTTTCGTTGGACGCCTCATTCGTGCGTCGGTGACCGGGGGAACAAGAGCGGTCGCTCGGGGGCCACCGCCGGAAATCGGCGACTGAGCGCATCATGCGGCCCCGGAGGTTCCTGAACTATTGGTCACCCTGACAGGTCGCAGAAAGTGCGGGGCCGAGCGCGCTACGTGGATCGACCGAGCCCGACGTTGGCACGTTCGGATCGAATCGCCCACAATGAGGAATCGTGAGGCGCCGCGAGCGGACCCCGAATCTCATCGGGCGTGAGTCCGCGCTCTCGGCCCTCGGCGAGGCGCTGGGTGGCGTGGCCGCCGCCGGTTCGGTCGTGCTGGTTCGCGGGGAAGTGGGTATCGGGAAGACCCGCTTGCTCGAGGAGTTCGCGGCCCGGGTCGCCGAGGAGGCGCATGTCGTCCGGGGCGGTTGCGTCGAGGGCGTCTCGTATGCGCCGTGGACCGAGGCGCTGCGCCGGCTGCTGAGCACCGCCGACGTCGTCGCGGCCGACGAACTGCCGCGGCGGGTCCGGTCCCAGATCGCGCGTCTGCTCCCGCACCTGTCCCTGGACGAGGTCGATACCGCGGACCTCGATGAGTCCGGCGGCCAGCACCTGCTGTTCGAGGCGGTCGTCGAGCTCCTGACACATGTCTCGTCGCGTACGCGATTGATCCTCGTGGTCGACGACCTGCACTGGGTCGATCCCGCGAGCAGCGAGCTGATCCGCTACGTCGCCAACAATCTCGGCCGGGCGTCGGTCTTGCTCGTTGTCACGTACCGAGCCGAGGACGCGGCCGCCGAGCGCGACCTGATCGGCCAACTCGCGCGGCTCGCGACTCGCCAAATCGCACTCACACCGCTCCCGGAAGACTCGACCGCCGAGATGGCCGAGATCCTGCTCGGCCCGGACGCGAGCCCTGCCGACATTCGGCGCATCGCGCACGACGCCGATGGGAATCCTTTGTTCGTCGAGGAGCTCGTGGCCGCGCTCGGTACCACCGGCGTTCCGCAGACCGTTCGTGACCTGATGCTGGCGCGCTTCAATCTGCTCGATGAAGCCAGTCGCCACCTCGTGCAGACGGCCGCGGTCATCGGCGCCACCGCGCCGCAAGCGTGGCTCGCGGCCGCCGCCGGGCTCGATGACAACGCGACGCGCGGGGCCGCGCGCGCGGCGGTCGACCGTGGCTTGCTGATCGCAGGGAGCGACCGCGCGAGCTACCACTTCCGACACGCGTTGTTGCGCCAGGCCGTGCTCGACGAACTGCTTCCCGACGAGCGCGTCGCGCTGCACGCCGCGATCGCCGCCGCGCTCACGGCTCGCCCGGCCCTCGCAGTCGGTATCGACCGCATCGCTGAGCTCGCGCGGCATTGGAATGCCGCGGGCGACGCGCCCTCGGCGCTGCGGTGGCTCGTCACTGCTGCGGAGCAAGCGGAGCAGAACTTTGCGTTCGACGCCGCGTTCGACGACTACGAACGCGCGTTGGGCTGGTGGGAATCAGTTGACGACGCGCCCGCGGTCGCCGGCATCGATCACGCGGCATTGCTGCTCGACGCGGCCGACGCCGCGGGCCTTGCCGGTCACATCGGGCGCGCCGCGGATCTCGCCCGGTCGGGTCTCGACGAGGCCTACGCGCTCGACGCAAGCCGGGGCGCCGAAGCGGCCGGCCGCGTGTACCCGCTGCTGTGGGAGGCCGATCGCGCGGCCGAGCTGTTCGAGTTCTCGACGACAACCTTGATGCCGGTCCTGGATCGCGTCGACCCCGTCGCGCGAGCGCGGTTCCTCGTGAGCCGCGTCGAGCATCTCGTCGCGTACGGCACGCCGGCCGAGGTCCGCGAGCCGGCCGCGCAGATGATGGCCGCGCTGCGAGGGATCAGCGATCCGGTGCTCGAAGCGCGGGCATATCTCGTGAGCGCGTGGTGTTACGAGGCGTACGGCGACTTCGAGCAAGTCGAGGCCGAATACGAACGGGCGGCGGAGATCGCCCGGAACGCGGACGCACAGTCGATGCTCGCGCTCGTGCTCTACAACCACGCCGCGTTCAAGACCGATGTTCCGGATCTCCCGGGTTCCGTGACGCTCCTCGACGAGGTTGACGCGCTGGTCGAGCGTTTCGGACTGCGGCGCTACCTCGTGGTGAGTCGGTGTCAACGCTCGCTGGCACTGTGCCTGCAAGGCGACCTCGCAGGAGCCGCGGCCGCGATGGCATCGATCGACGATCTGTTCACCGAGGGATTCGATGCGTGGGCGCGCGCGACGGGTCGCGCCTACGTCGACTACACCGCGGGGAATTCCGACGCCGTGCTCAGAGGTCTGCGGCCCGACGCGGTGGGTGCCGCCGCGCCCAAGGACTCCGACCTCGTCATCGAGACCGAGATGCTGCGCGCCGATGCCCTCGCCTGGAACGGCGATATCGCGGGCGCCCGGCGCGCCGTCGACAGGGGTGAAGCTGCGGTCGCGGCCGAGCACTATCGCGAGATGTTCTGGCACGGTCGCCTCGCGATGGTCGGCGCGCGCGTCGAGGCGGATAGCGCCGTCGCGGCGATGGCGAGTCAGTCGATCAATGCGATCGAGCACGCGGGAGCGCGCGCGGCCGAGATCGTTACCGCGTGGGAGACCGCCGTCGCGCAGCTCGGCCGGTCGAGTCCCCTCCTCGACGCATACACGCTGGGGATCGATGCCGAGGTCGGCCGCTCTCGGCGAGAGGAGGCCGTCGCCCGCGCACACCGCGCCGCCGAAGCTTTCGCAACGATCGGGCTCCCCTACTACGCGACATACTTCCGCTGGCGGGAGGCGGAGGCGATGTTGGACGCCGGTGACCATCCGTTGGCGGCGGAGCTCCTGAAGCGAGCCCGGGCCGCGGCGACGACCCACGGCTTCGCGGGTCTCGAGACCGCCATCGTGGCGCTGGCTCGCACCCATCAGCTGCGGCTCGGCCCGGCGCGCACGACGATCGACGGCGACGAGGCGCTCTCGGTTCGTGAGCTCGAAGTGCTGCGTCTGGTGGCGATCGGCAAGAGCAACCCGGACATCGCCGAGACCCTCTTCATCAGCCGCCGCACCGCGGCCGCGCACGTGTCGAACATCCTGCGGAAGCTGGACGCGACATCGCGCGTCGAAGCCGTCTCCGAGGCTCATCGACGCGCGATCGTCTAGCGGTCGGTCGGCGCGGCCGTCAGGGCCGCGTCGCCCTCAGTGGAACTTGCGGGGTGCTCCGGTGGCCATCGCGAGAGCGGTGAGGGTGCCGACGGCAGTGGCGATGCGAACGAGGCGAGTCTTCATTTCGGATTTCCCCTCCTTGGCGCGGTGCGCGCGGTGTGTGACCAGGACTACGGCATTCGGGCGCCCGAATCTGAAGCGCCCGTGCCCGATTTCTCAACAGGGAGTGACCGTCCGGGCCGATACAAACCCAACTCACCGGGATCTGAGTCCGCAGGTCAGGGGAGGTCCGCCCGTGTTGCTGCTCGCCGCCGTCATTCTCAGCGTCGTCACGGTGCGCCCCGCCGGCGGGAGCTTCTCGGGCCTGGGCCGGGCGCGTCTGCGGTACGCCCCGGCGATCTTCGGCGCCCTCGCCCTCCAGATCGCGATCATCTCCGTGGTCCCGGGCGGGAGCCCGGGGCTCCATCGGGTCCTCTACATCGGGTCGTACGCGCTCGCGGCGGTCTTCGTGGTCGCGAACCGGCGCCTCGTCGGAATGCGAATGCTCGCGCTGGGCGCGACGCTCAACCTGATCGCGATCCTTGCGAACAACGGCGTCATGCCCGCGTCGCGGAGTGCCCTGCGCACAGCAGGAATGCTCACCAACTCGACCGTCTTCTTGAACTCAGCCGCGGTGACGCACGCGCGCCTGCTCTTCCTCGGCGACATCTTCCCCGTGCCGCACGCGGTCCCGTTTGCGAACGTGTACAGCGTGGGTGACGTCTGCATCGCGATCGGCGTCGCGATCGCTGTACACGGTCTCGCCGGATCCCGCCTCGTGCCGCGCCGGTGTCGAGCGGCGGCCGAGGTTGCTTCCCGGGGTTCCGACGCGGTCGTCCCGGCCTGACCTTCCAAGCTGGTGACGCAAACTTCGTCGGACCGACGCGCGAGGAGAGACGCCGCCGGTAGCGGACGTCGGGGGGCTGTTCACCGTTGCAGATGCCCTCGTTGGTCCACCCGAGGTGGGCATAGCAGCCGTGTGCCCGGTTCGCCGGAGCCTCCGGGGTCCACAGGGTCGCCTCTTCGTATCCATCGCCGGCGAGGCGCGCACTCGCCGACTCGACCAGCAACTTCCCGCCGCCATGACCTTGGTGCCGCGGATGGACGTACAAGCGCATGATGTGCCCGACGCGCCGCGGATCGTCGTCGGTGTCCTGGGTCGGTCCGAACTCGCAGAACCCGACGACATCCTGATCTTGGATCAGCACCACGACGCCGCCGCCAGTCCCTGTCCGCAGCTCGCCGTGCTCGGCCCAGTCGCGCCCTCTGGCTTTCGCGATCCGCTCGCGGGCCAACGCATCGGGTACCAGGCCGACGTAGGTGTCGGCCCATGTCTCGGCGTGGATCCGCGACAACGCGGCCGCATCCCCAGGTGTGGCCGGCCGTGCCTCCATGGCGGTCACATTCGCACAGACCACAACGGCACGATCTCGTTCAGTGCCGGATCAGGCCGCCGCGCTGACCTCGCAGTGCTGTGGCCTCGCCCAGCGGGCCGCGAAGTACCGTTCGGGCGATGACTCGTTTGCCACTCCGCGCCGGGCCGCTGCTTTCGAGATGGGCGGCGATTGGCGCGGTTTCGGCGG
>CAZLEC010000172.1:0-2920 GCA_964558245.1 uncultured Burkholderiales bacterium
GATCACCTCGGCGGCGACCTCCTCGCCGCGGTGAGCCGGCAGGCAGTGCAAGAACACTGCGCCCGCGCTCGCGCCCTTCAGCATCGCCTCGTCGACGGTGAAACCCGCGAAGGCGTGCAACCGCTGCTCGCGTTCGGTCTCCTGGCCCATCGACGTCCAGACGTCGGTGTAGATCGCGTCGACACCGCGCACGGCCTCGTCGGGATCGCCGGTCAGCTCGACCGTGCCGCCGAGATTCCGGGCGCGCGCGACGACCTCCGGATCGAGCTCGTACCCCTCGGGTGACGCGACCGCGAGCTCGACGCCGGAAAGCGCCGCGCCGAATGCCAGCGACGCCGCGACGTTGTTGCCGTCGCCGACGAACGCGACCCGCAGCCCCTCGAGCCGGCCGAAGTGCTCGCGCAACGTCAAGAGGTCGGCGAGCGCCTGGCACGGGTGTGCGCGATCGGAGAGCAGGTTGACGATCGGGACGTCGACGGCGGCTTCCATGCGCTCGAGCGTGCGGTGGTCGAAGACCCGAGCCGCGATGACCGCGCACATGCCGGCCATCGTGCGGGCGACGTCCTCGACCGACTCTCGCTTGTCGAGACCCACCTCTTCGGCGCGGATGTAGATCGGGTGGCCGCCCAGCGTCGCGACCGCCATCTCGATCGAGATGCGCGTGCGCGCCGAAGGCTTCTCGAACAACGCGGCCACGCCGCGGCCCGCGAGCGCCGGAGGCACCTGGAACGGGTCGGTCTTCCACGCCAGCGCCTGATCGAGCACCGACTGCAACCGCGCGGGATCGAGGTCGTCGACCTCCAAGAACGAATGGCTGGGCATGCTCAGGCCTCCGCGGCGCAGGCGGCGGCGATGATCGCGACCCCTTCGTCGATCTGGGTGTCGGTGACGAGCAACGACGGCGCCAGCCGGAGCGCGCTCGCCGTGACGGCGTTGAGCACCAGCCCGGTGTCGAGACAGCGCTGGGCCACCGCCTTGGCGTCGAGGCCGGGCGCCAGCTCGGCCGCGACGAGCAGGCCGGCGCCGCGAACGTCGGCGACGCCGTCGACCTTCTGCAAGGCCTCGGTCAACCGCCGACCCGCCTTCGCCGCGCGCTCGGGGATCCGCTCGCGCTCCATCACCGTGAGTGTCGCCAGCGCGGCGCGAGCCGCCAGGGGCTGGCCACCGAAGGTCGTGGCGTGATCGCCGGGCGCGAACGCGGCGGCGACATCGGCACGCGCCCAGCACGCACCGATCGGCATGCCGTTGCCGAGCGCCTTCGCCATCGTGACGACGTCGGGCGCGATACCCGCGTGCTCGAACGCGAACCAGGTCCCGGTTCGGCCGAGACCACACTGCACTTCGTCGACGATGAGCAGCGCCTCGTGCTCGTCGCACAACCGGCGGACACCGCGGAGGTACTCGGGCGATGCCGGCACTACTCCGCCCTCGCCCTGCACGGCTTCGAGCATGACCGCAGCGACCCGTTCGTCGAGCGCGGCCTCGAGCGTGTCGAGGTCGTCGAACGCGACCTGCCGGAAACCCTCGGGGAGCGGTTGGAACGTCTCCTGCTTCTGGGGCTGGCCGGTGGCCGCCAGCGTCGCGAGCGTGCGGCCGTGGAAGGAGCCGTACGCGCTGAGCACGTGGAAGCGGTCCGGACCGCCGTTCTTCTGGCCGTGCCGCCGGGCGAGCTTGATCGCGCACTCGTTGGCCTCGCCGCCGGAGTTGGCGAAGAACACGCGGCCACCGCCGCCGAGCAATGCGTTGAGGCGCTCGGCCACCAACGGCTGCACGTCGTTGTAGTAGAGGTTCGACACGTGGAGGAGCGTGCGCGCTTGGTCGGCGATCGCGTCGGCAACCTCGGGGTGGGCATGGCCGAGCGACGTCACCGCGAGACCCGAGAGGAAGTCGAGATACCTCTTGCCTTCGCTGTCCCAGAGGTTCGTTCCCTCGCCGCGGACGAACGCCACCGGGAGACGCCCATAGGTCTGCATCACGTTCGCGCGGTCGAGCGCCGCCAATTCGTCGAATCTCGTCACGGTCGCACCATCGTTCCGACTCCCTCGCGCGTGAAGAACTCCAACAGGAGCGCGTGCGGCAACCGGCCGTCGAGGATGTGCGCGCTGCGCACGCCCTGCTTCAACGCCGACACGCACGACTCCAGCTTGGGGATCATCCCCTCCGACACCTTCCCGTCGGCGATCAACCGCTCCATCCCACTCACGTCGATACGCGAGATCAGCGAACTCTCGTCGGGCCAGTCGCCGTAGACGCCCTCGACATCGGTGAGGTACACGAGCTTCTCGGCGTCGAGTGCCTCTGCCATCGCGCCGGCCACCGTATCGGCGTTCACGTTGTAGGCGTGCCCGTCGTCGTCGACACCGACCGTCGCGATCACCGGGATCAACTCCTCGCGCAGCATGCGCGTCACGATCGTCGGGTTGATCTCGCGCACGTCGCCGACGAATCCGAGCCGGGGATCGCGCTGGTCGACGCGGATCATCGCCGCGTCCTCGCCGGACAGGCCCACTGCGTACGAACCGTGCCGGTTGACCGAGGCGACGATCTCGCGGTTGACCTTGCCGACCAATGTCATGCGGACGATGTCGACCGTCTCGGCGTCGGTGACGCGCCGGCCGTCGACGAACTCCGGTTCCTTGCCCAGGCGCCGCATGAGCTCGCTGATCTGCGGGCCACCGCCGTGCACCACCACCGGGTTCATGCCGACCAGGCGCATGAGCACGACGTCGGTGGCGAACAGGTCGGCGAGCTTCGGGTCGTCCATGGCGTGGCCGCCGTACTTGATCACGACCGTCTTGCCCGTGAACTCGCGGATGTAAGGCAGCGCCTCCGCGAGCACGATCGCCTTCTCGCCCGCGGTGCGGACCCGTTCGTGAGGGTCGTGGCTCATGCGGCTGCGACCTCCGGCCCTCGAACGCCC
>CAZLEC010000172.1:3020-8163 GCA_964558245.1 uncultured Burkholderiales bacterium
GCGAGGCTGTCGGTGCCCTTCCGGGCCTCCGGATCTGCGCCTGGACGGCTCATGCGGCTGCGACCTCCGGCCCTCGAACGCCCGCGAGGCTGTCGGTGCCCTTCCGGGCCTCCGGATCTGCGCCTGGACGGCTCATGCCGAGATCATGACGTGCGCCGGTTCTCGTCGATGTACGCGTGCGACAGATCGGTGGTGAGGATCGTGGCCGCTCCGTGCGCGAGGCGCAGGTCGCAATGGAGGTCGATCGCACCTCCATTCATCTGCGTCGCGAGTGCTGCTTCGTCGTGCGCGCAGGCGACGCCGTCGCGGCACACGGTGATCCCGTTGTAGGCGATGTCGACCAGCTCCGGATCGATGAACGCGCCGCTTGCTCCGAGCTCCGACAGCACCCGGCCCCAGTACGCGTCGCCGCCGTTGAGCGAGCACTGCACGAGCTGGCTGTTGGCCACGGCGCGCGCCGCGACGCGGGCCTCGGCCTGCGTGCGCCCGCCCGACACCTGTACACGCACGAACTTGGTCGCGCCCTCCGCGTCGCGCGCCATCTGCTCGGCCAGCGAGCCGCACACGGCGGTGAGCGCGGCCGTGAGCTGCGCCGAGTCGACGGCGCCGGCCCGCCCGTTCGCCAGCACGATCACGGTGTCATTGGTGGAACGGCAACCGTCGACGCTCAAGCAGTCGAACGTCTCGCTGACGGCACGCGCGAGCGACTGTTGGAGCGTGATCGCGTCGACGTCGGCATCGGTCGTGAGCACCGCGAGCATCGTGGCCATGGCCGGCGACAGCATCGCCGCGCCCTTGGCCATACCGCCGACGATCGCGTTGCCCGCGGCCGCCGTCGCTTCCTTGCGGACGGTGTCGGTCGTGAGGATCGCCTGAGCCGCGTCACCGCCGCCGGCCGTGGCGAGTGTGCCGCACAGCTTCGGGATGCCCGCCTCGAGCGCGTGCATGGGCATCGGGATGCCGATCAGGCCGGTCGAGCACACGAGCACGTCGGCCGCGGCCGTCTCGAGCCCGACACCCGCGAGCTCGCACATGCGGCGCGCGTCGCGCCGGCCGGGCTCGCCCGTGGCCGCGTTGGCGTTCCCGGAGCTGAGGACGACCGCGGCCGCCCGCGCGTCAGCGAGGTGCGCGCGCGAGACCTGCACCGGTGCGGCTTGCGCCAGATTGCTCGTGAACACCGCCGCCGCGGGCACCGGCCGATGATCGTCGGTGGCCACGAGGGCAAGATCGGGCGCGCCCGACTCCTTGATGCCGCAGGCCAGGCCACCCGCCGCGAAACCCTTCGCCGCGGTGACGCTCACGGCTGGATCCCGAGCAGGGGCAGGCCGGTCGTCTCCGGAATGCCGAGGAGGAGGTTGGCGGCTTGGATCATCTGGCCCGACGCGCCTTTCACGAGGTTGTCCTCCGCCGCGATCGCGACGACCGTCTCGGTGCGCGCGTCGAACCGCACGGTGACGTGCGCGACGTTGGCGCCGTAGGTGGCCTTGGTGCCCGACGGCTCGTCGACCACGAACACGCACGCGTCGTCGGCGTAGAACTCGCGGTAGTGCTCGAGGAGGCGGGCAGTCGACAATCCGGTGGTCGCCGGACGCGCGTAACAGGTCGCGAGGATGCCCCGCGTCGTGGGCACGAGGTGCGGTGTGAACAACACCTGCACCGGCTTGCCGGCCGCCTTGGTGAGTGCCTGCTCCATCTCGGCGGTGTGCCGGTGGGTGAGGAGACCGTACGCGCTGACGTTCTCGTTGGCCTCGGAGAACAGGCTCGTCGTCTTCAGGCCGCGGCCCGCGCCCGACAGGCCCGACACCGCGTCGGCGATGATGCGCGGTTCGACGAGATCGAGCGCGACGAGCGGTGCACACGCGAGGCTCACCGCCGTCGGGTAGCAGCCGGGCGACGCGACGTGTCGGCGTGACGCGATGTCGTCGCGGTAGAGCTCGACGAGACCGTACGCGAAACGATCGGCGACCTCCGGCGCGTGGTGCGGCTCGCCGTACCAGCGTGAGTACACCTCGGGTGGGAGGCGGAAGTCGGCGCCGAGATCGACGGCGTGACCGACGTGATCGAGCAGGCCGGGCAACAACGCCTGGCTCGCGCCGTGCGGGAGCGCGCAGAACACGAGGTCGAGCCCCTCGAGGTCGGCGGCGTCGACCGGAGCGAACTGGAGCCCCCCGTACGCCGGCAACAGGCTCGGATACAGCTCGCCGACGCCGGCGCCGGCGTTGGAGTCGGCCGTAACGTGCACTACCTCGATGTCGGGGTGACCCGCGAGGAGACGCAACAACTCGGCGCCGGCATAGCCCGACCCACCCACGACACCTGCTCGATACGCCACGGTGCATATAATACATCACGATGCATGAGACGTCGAACGCCTGGAAGAGCCTGACCCCCGACCAGCCGCTCGGGCCGCTGCGCCTGACCATCTCCGCGGCTGCCAACGATCGCTACTGGCGGGCGGCCGGGCTCGACCACCCGCTGATGCGCGCCGGCGCCCTCTACCCGCCCATCGCGGCCAACCTGACGGTGCTCTGCTTCCAGCAGACCGTGCCCGACGCGATGATCCAGACCCGGCAGCGCCTCAAGTGCCACCGGACGGCGCCGGCCGACGCGGACTTGATCACGTTCGGTCGCGTCGTCTCCCGCTACGAGAAGCGCGGGCGCGAATACGTCGACATCGAGGTCGCGGTCATCACGGCGACCGAGCCCGAAGAGCCGCTCTGGACGTCGTGGGTGACGTTCACGCCGACCGCGACATTGAGCGGGTCGTGACGCAGCGGCGCGTGACGCTCCACGTCACCGAAGATCTCGTGCGCGCGTACTCGCGACGCGGCAACTTTCACTCCGACGCGGACACCGCCAGGGCTCTCGGCCTGCCGGGTCTCGTCGCGCAGGGCGTGCAAGTGGCGGGCCCCGCGTACGGGATCATGCTCGACGCCTGGGGCGAGGAGTTCCTCGCCCACGGTGAGATCGACCTTCGTTTCGTCGGCATGGTCGTGGCCGGCGACACGATCGACGTGCGCGTCGAGATCGACGACGCCGGAACCGCCGCCCTCGAAGTCGTCAACTCCACTGCGGGCACGACATCGGTCGTCGGAACGGCGACGCGGGGCTGACAGACCACACATCGACACGAACAACCCACGCTGGTCGCAACTCTTCACGCGTGCCGGGGTTCTCGATGGGTTGGGCTCAAGCACACCGGCCTCGCGTCGATTGCAGGCGCCGGCCGGGAAACGCGCGCGCTCCAACCAATGCGCGCTCCCACGACGGAAGACGACCCCGAATGAAACACAAGAGGTTCAACTCCACGCGGGTCGCGCTCGTGTGCGCGGTCGCGCTGGGTACGACCGCGGCGATGTTCACGCCCGTGGGCGCGAGCGCGCCGTTCACGATCTGCTACGACCGTGCGACCCGCATCGTGCACTTCAGCCCGCTCGGACGCTGCTACAGCCCGAAGCAGGTCACCCTCGTGGTGGGCGACACGGCCGGACCGCGCGGCGAACGCGGCCTCGCCGGTGAGCCCGGCCCGCAGGGCGACGCCGGCCTGGTCGGACCGCAAGGCTTCCAAGGTCCTGCCGGTCCGATCGGTCCGATCGGGCCCCCAGGACAAACAGGCCAACCAGGCCAACCAGGCGTCAACACCTTCGTTTCGATCACCCAGGTTGAGACCGTCGCTGCCACTACACCTTCAACCTTGACGGTCTTCTGCCCTGCAGGCGAAGTCGTGACGGGAGGAGGCTTCCGCGGCACGAATCAAGGAATCAGCGCATCGCAACCGACGCCTCTCAATGACGGCTGGCGCGCGTCGTACCGGTCAGACGGCACCGCGTTCACCGTGAATGCGATCTGCGCCGTGGGAACGAGCAGCGCCGCGTCGTAGGTCTTGTGCCGCGGCGTCGTCGTGAGACGTCGAGTCACTCCGTCTCGACAACTCGAGCACTCATTTCGCACGCGGCCTCAAGGCCGATGCGTCGCCGTCGATGACTCGCCGGTCCGTTCTTGCGAGCTCGTTCCGCGCGGGCACCCCCCCAACCAAAGGACACGTAGATGGCGCACAAGAAGTTGAAGTTGGCACTCGTCGCATCGGTGGCGACACTGGCGATCGGTGCTCCGGGCATAGCAATCGCAGGTGCCGGCACCGTCAGCCAAGTCATCCTCTGCATCAATCCCCACAACGGAGTCGTGCACTTCCCCTCGTCGGGCAAGTGTGGTCCGGGGCAGTACACCGTCCTCATCGGCAAGGGAGCCGTGGGTGCACGCGGCACGTTCGGTGAGCCGGGACCGACAGGTCCGGTCGGCGGCACGGGCCCGGCCGGTGGTCCGCAAGGAGTCCAGGGGCTGCAGGGCATAGCCGGTCCGCAAGGCCTCCAGGGTGTCACCGGGCTTCAGGGAATTCAGGGCCCGGTCGGTCCGGCCGGACCGGTCGGTGGAACCGGCGTTGCCGGTCCGGTCGGTGGTACAGGACCCGCGGTTGTGCCCGCGTTCCACATCCTCGCCGGCACGCCGGTGGCGACCGTGACGGGCACCGCGACAATCGCTTGTGCAACAGGCCAGGTGGCCACCGGTGGAGGCTTCACCCTCGCGGGAACCACTCCGGGCGCGACCATCACGAACTCCGGACCGCAGGCCGCCGGTGCGGGCTGGACGGTGTCGTTCATCGCCAACACGGCCGGCAACGTCAGCGCTCAGGTGATCTGTCAGGTCGGTACCGAAACCCCGTAAGTATCGTCACTGTGAACGGAGGAAGGGGCCTTTCGGGGCCCCTTCCTTTCGTTCATTCGAAGTGAGCGCGCTCCGACATCCGATCGGTCAGCACGGAGCGCACGGCGTCGGGAATCTCCATCGAGTCGTTGGTTCCGGGCTTGATCGCGACATAGGTGATCACCGCGTCACACGCGTCGCGCCCGGCCACCGACGCGTGATACCGCAGGTCGAACGACTTCGTGCCGATCCTCGCCGGCTCGACGGCGATCGCCACCCACTCGTCGAAGCGGGCCGGGCCCGTCCATTCGAGCACCGCCTTCACGAGCATCACGTCGAAGTCGTTGATCCAGTACTCGGATCCGAAGCCCCACGACTCGACGAAGCGGGTGCAGGTCTCGTCGAAGTACGTGAGCCAGTGCGCGTTGAACACCACACCCTG
>CAZLEC010000173.1:0-8162 GCA_964558245.1 uncultured Burkholderiales bacterium
GAGACGACTGAGCGCGCGCCAAGTAGTGGACCGCGCGCGACTCGACCGCCTCGTGAGATGGCTCGAGCCCCGCGCGACGTGCTTCGTCGGTCTGAGCGGCTACCGCGCCGCAATCGACCGCAAGGCCGGGGCCGGCTGGCAATCCAACCCGTTCGGCGGTCGCCCCGTCTACGTCATGCCCAACACCAGCGGCGTCAACGCCCACGCCAAACCAAAAGACCTCGCGGCGCACCTGGAAGCGGCGGCCGGCGCCGCTCCTCCCTTTCCCGACTCACGCGAAGGCGAGGTGGGCGAGGGCCGAACAGTTGGCCCGAAGTGAGCGCAAGCGAACAGTCGGGACAGTTCGGCGCCGCCCACCCCGCCCGACGCCCGCGCCTAAGCCTCTTCGAAGATGACGTCGAGATTGCGGAAGCTCGGGGGCCCGTCCGTGATTTTCTGCATCGCCGCTGCCATCGCCTGGGTCGCCGGCAGCTCGGAGTTCTTCATCGCCTGCTCGTACGAGGGAAACACGACGATCTGCACGTACGTGTTCGGCCGATCCCGGTCGCGGGTCGCCATGCCGTGCGTGTTGACGCGCTGGCCTTCGGTGGCCGCCAGGAACTCGTCGAGCGCCGCTTGCGCCTCGTCAGGCCGCGACGTCGTGTACTCGATGATCTGCACGAACTTCATTGGTACCTCCCGAGGCATTGAGTGAGCGCACCCTACGCGCGACGCGTCGCTCCGCGAGCGCAACGGTCCCTTTCCCTTCCCAACCAACGCGAGGCCCCGCCCTCAGCGCGCCAACTCCCGCGCCTTCTTGCCGAGCGTGTCGACCGCGTCCTGGAACGACGCGGTGAACGCCGCGACACCTTCGCGCTCGAGCGTCGCGGTCACGTCGTCGAAGTCGATGCCGGCCGCGGCGAGTCCGGTCATCGTCGCGCGCGCTTCGTCGATGCCTTCGAGCACGGTGTCGGCGCGGAGATCACCGCCGCCGCCTTCGAGCGCGTCGACCGACGCCTGCGCGAGCGTGTTGACGGTGTCGCGACCGATCATGGTGTCGACGTAGAGCGTGGGGGAGTACGCCGGGTTCTTGGTGGAGGTCGACGCCCACAGCGGCCGTTGCACCCGGGCACCTTTCGCGGCGAGCGCGTCCCAGCGCGCGCCGGCAAACGTGGCCAGGAAGTGTTGGTATGCGAGCTTGGCGTTCGCGACCGCGGCGCGACCGCGGAGCGGGTGGCCTTCGGGGAGGCGGCGGTCGGTCTCGGTGTCGACGCGGCTCACGAAGAACGACGCCACCGACGCGATCCGCGAGATGTCGTCGCCCCGGGCGACGCGGCGTTCCAGGCCCTCGAGGAACGCGTTCGCCACTTCGGCGTACCGGTCCAGACTGAAGATCAACGTGACGTTGACGTTGAGACCGGCGTCGAGCGCGTTCGCGATTGCGGGGATCCCCTCTGCGGTCGCGGGGATCTTGATCATCACGTTCGGCCGATCGATCCGCGCCCAGAGCTCCCGGGCCTGCGCGACGGTGCCGTCGGTGTCGTGCGCGAGGTCGGGGGCGACCTCGACCGACACGAACCCGTCGTGCCCGTCCCATTGGTCGTAGTGCGGGCGCAGGATGTCGAGCGCGTTCCCAATGTCGGTCGTCACGAGGTCCCAGTACGCGTCGAGCGCCGACGCACCTGCGGCGGTGACCTCACGGAGCTGGGCGTCGTAGTCGTTGCCCGACGCCATCGCCTTCTCGAAGATGGTCGGGTTCGACGTGACCCCGCGGATGCCGTGCTCGGCGACGAGCTCGCGCAGACCCCCCGTTGCGAGGGCACGGGTCAGGTTGTCGTACCAGGGGCTCTGACCGAAGTCGATGAGGTGCTTGATCGAGCTTGCCATGGGTGTCTCCTCTGAGTCGCGTCAGGCGCCGAGCAGAGCCAGCGCGCGTTCCACGACGTGTTCGGGCGTGATGCCGAGCTCGCGCATGACCACGTCACCCGGGGCGGACGCACCGAAACGATCGATGCTCACGACGTCGTCGGCGTAACGCTCCCAGCCGAACCGCACACCGGCTTCGACCGCGAGCGTCGGGCGGTCGGGCGGCAGCACGCTCGATCGGTATTCGTCGGTCTCTTCCTCGAACAGCTCCCACGAAGGCATCGACACGACCCGTACCGAATGTCCGCGCTCGGTGAGGGTCGCCGCGGCCGCGACGGCAACGCCGACCTCCGACCCCGTACCGATCAGCACGAGGTCGGCGTCACCGCCGGCGCCTGCTTCGACGAGCACGTATGCACCGCGCGCGACACCGACCAACGCCCGCTCGGCGGTTCCGTCGAGCACCGCGACCTTCTGACGGGTCAGCAGCAACGCCGTCGGCCCGTCGCCATCGACGTGCACGCGCCACGCGGCCGCGGTTTCGTTCGCGTCGGCCGGCCGGATCACGCGCAACCCCGGCATCGCTCGGAGGGACGCGAGCTGCTCGACCGGTTCGTGCGTCGGGCCGTCTTCACCCACCCCGACGGAGTCGTGCGTCCACACGAACGCGACCTTGGTCTGCATGAGCGACGCGAGCCGCACCGCCGGGCGCATGTAGTCGCTGAACACGAAGAACGTCCCGACCGCGGGCAGCAGGCCCGACACCGCCAGACCGTTCGCGGCGGCGCCCATGCCGTGCTCGCGGATGCCGTAGTGGATGCGCCGGCCGGACGCGTCGTTCGGCTCGATGGCGCCGAGGCTCTCCACCGCCATGCCGTTGTTCCCGGTCAGGTCGCCGGAGCCGAGTATCAGACCCGGCACGAGATCGACGATCGCGCTCAACACGTCCTTGCTCGCCTCGCGCGTCGGGATCTGCTTGCCGGCTTCGAACGTGGGGAGCTTCTGCTCCCACCCGCCGAGCGGCCGGCCCACGAGGCACGCTTCGTACTCGTCGGCCCGTGCCGGGTTGGACGAGAGCCAGGCGGTGCGGCGGGCATTCCATGCGTCGTGCGCTTCGCCTCCCCGCGCACCGGCCGCGCGGTAACGCGCGAGCACGTCGTCGGGGACGCAGAAGTCGGCGGCGGGCAGCCCCAGGATCTCCTTGACGCGCGCGACCTCGTCGGCGCCGAGCGGGTTGCCGTGCGCGGCCGCGCTGTCCTGCACCTTCGGTGACGGGTAGCCGATGTGCGACCTCAGCACGACGAGCGACGGACACCGATCCTCGGCCATGCCGGCTCGCAGCCCGGCCTCGAGCGCGTCGAGGTCTTCGGCCGCTTCGCCGAGTTGCACGACGTGCCATCCGTACGCCGCGAATCGCTTGGGCACGTCGTCGCTGTAGGCGAGCGAAGTGTCACCGTCGATCGTGATGTGGTTGTCGTCGTAGACGAACACCATGCGCCCGAGCTGGAGATGACCGGCGAGCGACGCCGCCTCGTGACTGATGCCCTCCATCAGGTCGCCGTCGCCGCAGATCCCGAACACGTGGTGGTCGCACACGTCGGGACCGAAGCGCGCGCGCATGTGCTTCTCGGCGAGCGCGATGCCGACGGCGTCGGCGATGCCCTGACCGAGCGGTCCGGTCGTGACCTCGACACCCTTGGTGTGGTGATACTCGGGGTGCCCGGGGGTGCGGGAGCCCCACTGGCGGAACTCGCGGAGGTCGTCGAGCTCGAGGCCGAAGCCCGTGAGGTAGAGCATCGCGTAGAGGAGCATCGACGCGTGGCCGTTCGACAGCACGAACCGGTCGCGGTCGGGCCAGTCGGGAGCGGAAGCGTCGTACTTCATCACCCGTGTCCACAACACGTCGGCGAGCGGCGCCAACGCCATCGGCGTGCCCGGGTGACCGGAGTTCGCGCGCTGCACGGCGTCCATCGCGAGTGCCCGCACCACGTTCACGGACATACGTTCGAGGTCGGGCGTCTGGGAGTTCGAGGTCACGCGCGACTCCTCGTGCGTAGCGGTCAATGAGCGACCGGGGACTTCCCCACAAAGGGACATACCCGAATCGGCCGCAGCCTAACGGCCGAAGTCGGCGCCACCCGGGCGTTTGACCACCTGTCGCTCAGCTGAACACCGCGACGCTCGCCGTGAAGCTGTGCAGGAAATTTCGCCCGCCGACCGGACCGATCTCGCCGGCGCAGAAGGCGCCGGCCAGCGGCACCGGACCGAGCAGCTCCTCGACCGCGGCGGCGTCGTGGTCGGGCTCGGGGAAGAAGCGCGTCCCGCGGCCGTTGCACGTGAACAGCAGCACTCCGGATCCCGACACCCCCGAGAGCAGGCAGTGCAGATCCTCGTCGGCGGCATGCGCGTCGCGCACGTGGAACTGCACCGTCTGACCGACTTCGACCTGTTCGCTGATCGCGAGCGAACCCGTCGCCTGGTCGACACCGAGCAGATTGCGCACGAGGAAGTCGCCGCGCTGGAAGTCGAGCCGATGCTCGTCGACGACGAGCCCCACGTGCAGCCCGTCGCGCATGAGCTGGCGGTCTTCGTCGGTGGCGACCTGCACGATCTCCTGCAACCGCTCCATCGCGGGCCGGCCCGCGAGCTCGTGCACGAGATTGCGCTCGGCGCTGGTGATCGTGAGCGGCTTCCCGATCGGTCGGCAACCTTGCGACACCACCGCGCGGATCGGCACGTCGTCGGAGCACATCACCGCGACGGCGCCCGCAGTGAGGATGCGATCGTCGAGCACGATGCGATTGCCGCCAGGACCTGCGGCCGCCGACGCCATCCCGCCCATGACGACCAGCTCCGGAACCTGCGCGTTGCACAGGCGCAAGAAGTCGGGAATTGGAAAGGAATAGGGGTCGGCGAGCATCACGAGCGTTCCGTGCGTCGGAAGCTCGTCGGGCCAACCCGAGATCGAGAACCCGTCTTCGGTCTGGATCGCGTCGAGCGCGACGCCGGTGACCCGTCCCGCTCCGAAGCGCGCCGCGAAGACCGCCAACCCCGGACCGTTCTCCACCTCGGTCGCGCCGCCCGCCACGCCGACGGCCGTACACCCGACGAGCACGTCCGGCTCGAGCAGTCTGCGCAATCCCGAGGACACGTCCTCGAACGTGCCGACGTGGTGTGGCGACGCGAAGAACACGACCAGGTCGGGCCGCTCACCCTCGAATTGCTCGATCACACCGCCGGCGACCTCGCCGACCGCCTCGAATGCGAGCGGGTGGAGCGACAGCGCCGCCGCATACCGGTTTACAAGATCCATGCCCATGCGGATTCGGCGTCGATTATCCCCGAGTTGAGGACATTCACTGGAGCGGCAGCGCCGTGACCGGGACTGTGACCGATGACTCCTGGTCGACGATCGAGCAGCAGGCCTCGATCGTGCCCGGTTCGGGGAACTCGAGCTCGCCCTTCACCAGGCGGTACCCGAATTTGCCGGGCTCCACGAAAAAGGTCTGCCGGTTGCGGCCGATCTCCTCGCCGGCGCGCCGGAACACCACCTCGAGCGTCGCGTTGCCGTCGGTGCCCTCCGGCGCGCGCACGAGCACGACGAGGTGCGGCTCCAAGTGCGCCGGATACGCGTCGACCGCCGTCGAGAAGAACGCGCCGGTGATGTCGATGCGCGTCGACGGTCCTTTGACCTGACGGAAGTCGATGCCTTCCACGAAAAGTGCCGCGACGATTTCCACGGTCGGGACACTACTCGGAGGTGACGGCGCGACCTCCGACCCAAACACTGCGAACCGCGAGCGTTTCGGGATCGAGCGCGAGCACGTCGGCACGCGCGCCCGGGCTGATCCGCCCGTACGCGTGCGCCCCGATCGCATTCGCCGGATTGCCGGTCGCGCCGCGGATCGCCGCGGCCGGCGCGGCACCGAGCGCGACCACTCGCTGCACGGCTCCGGCCATCGTGAGCGTCGATCCCGCGAGCGTGCCGTCGGGGAGATAGGCCGCGCCGTCGCGCGCTTCCACCGGTGCGGTCGTCGCGACCGCGTCGGTCACCAGCACGGCGTCGGGTCGGGCGAGGAGCGCGAGGCGGAGCAGCGCGGGATGCACGTGGACGCCGTCGGCGATGAGCGACGGGACGAGGCGCCGGTTGTCGAGCGCGGCGCCGGCCAGACCCGGACGCCGATGATGCAGCGGTGCCATCCCGTTGAAGAGATGCGTGACGAGACGCGCACCCGCCTCGGCCGCAGCCTGCGCGCCGTCGTAGTCGACGGTGCTGTGCCCGAGCGCCACCACGACCCCACGCTCGTGCAAGAGCGCGACGGCACGGAAGTCGGGATCGGCTTCGGGCGCGAGTGTCACGAGCCGCACGAGGTCGCCGAACCGGTCGCACAGCTCGGCGAGCCACTCGAGGTCGACCGGCCGCACGAGGTCGCGCGGGTGCGCGCCGGGCGCGCCGCCGAGGAACGGGCCTTCGAGATGCACGCCGAGCACAACGTCCGGTCGGGCGGCGCGCACGGCCGCGAGTCGATCGAGCATCGCGCCGTAGGTGTCGAGCGGAGCGCTGCAGATCGTCGGCAGGCACGCAGTGCATCCGCCCGCGACCCGACGATCGATCGTCTCGATGATCTCGTCGGCCGACGCGTGCGCGAAATCGACCGCGTCGGCGCCGTTCACCTGAATGTCGACGTATCCGGGCGCGAGCAACGCGTCGCCGAGATCGATCGCGTCGGCGGGCGGGGCTCCGGAGCCGGTGGCCACGACGCGCGCGTCGGCCATCACGAGCCAGGCCGGAGAGGCCGAGATTCCGCCTTCGCCGTTGAGGATCCGCGCCGCGACGAGCGCGGTCACCCGTGGCGTTCCCTGTACAGGACGATGCGCAGCTTCACCAGGCCGAGCAGTGTACGGGGCACGCGCTTCACGATCGACGTGCGCGCCGGACGCATCTCCGACACGCCGACCGGGATCTCGGCTGTGCGCAGACCGGCCCGCTCGACCCGCAGGATCAACTCCGTGTCGAACAGGTCCTGACCGAAACGGCACGCGCGGGCGAACGGCTCCACGGCGTCGCGGCGCATGGCCTTGATGCCGTGCGTGTCGGACACGTGCAGGCCGAACCCGACGCGCAATGTCGTGCTGAACACGGCGGTCGCGAGTTTCCGGAGCGGCGCACGATCGTCCGTCGCGCCCTCTCCGCGCTTCGAGCCGACGACGATCACCGGTCCGTCGGGCTCGAAGATGCGGGCAACCGCCGCGTCGAGGAAACCCAGATCGATGAAGTCGGTGTCGAAGTTGACGACGGCGTCGCCGCCGGCGGCCAGCAGCCCGGTTCGGAGCGCGCGGCCGTAGTCGGCGTCGGTGCAGTGCTCGACGCGTACTTCCGGGTGCGACGTCGCGAGCGCGTCGGCAATCGCCGCCGTGCCGTCGGTCGATCCGTTCTCGACGACGATCACCTCGAACTTCTCCCCGCGGGCGCGCAGGCCCTCGACGACCGACGTCACCGACGACTCGAGGATCTCGGCCTCGTTGAACGCGGGCATCACGATCGTGAGCGCGAGCGCGGTCACGACCGGCGGCACTCGTCGTTCGACCCGCTCATAGCCGGTCGAGTCGGGCACGGCTCGGGTCGCAGGTCGCGTCTGTTGTGATTGGCTCATGATTCCCCAATACGACGATCGCGGAAGGGCAAGGGCCCCGTCGTCGGCTCGCGGGCCGCTTCCGGCGCACGGCGCCATGCCTCATAGGTGTTGAGCGCCAACCGACACAGGCGGTCGATCACGTTGGCGTCCTCGCGCAGGGCTGCCGAGACGTCGAGGGCAGGCCCGGCTCCGTTGGGGAGCTGGACAACGGCCGAATAGACGGCGAATCGCGGTCCGTACACAGTGTGTTCATCGGCACGCGAGGCCATCCATGTATAGGTGAGTATGAAGGCGTGGTGCATCGCCGACTCGGCGTCGGGGCCCACGATCCGGTCAGGGCCCTCGGGCTCGCGCACCACGACGGGCCGGACCTGCTGGACGAGGCGCAGGGCGGCCAGCCCGGCCGAGGCATGAGCCGCAGCCGCCGTGGCCCAGGGGCCGAGCTCCGCGGCGAGTGCGTCGCCGGTGGCGTCGCTCCCGGCCGGCGCCGGCTGCGGCCCGAACACCTCGGGCAGCGCCCGCGCCAGCCGCAGCTCGGCCGCGATCGGCTCGGCCGCGTCGGCCCACTCGGGCCCCTCGATCGCCTCCTCGAGCCGGTCGACCAGGTGACCGAGGGGGAGCCGGCCCGGTTCGATCAACGGGCCGGCGGCGCAGGCCCGGGCCAGCACGGCGAGCGACGCC
>CAZLEC010000174.1:0-8113 GCA_964558245.1 uncultured Burkholderiales bacterium
TCGGCGGCCTCGCCAAGAACCTTCGCCACGGCGCTGACGGCCGCTGGTACTGGCACTGGGACCCTGCCTTCATCGGCGGCCGGCTCGGCGGCACCGACGAGACGCTGGCCTCGCTCGTCGATCCCGTGCGGTTGAAGCAAGCGGCGCTCGGTCTCACGCTCCCGACCCTGCTCGTGCGCGGCCGGGTGAGCGATCTCCTCAGCGAGGAAGGCGCCCAAGAGCTGCTCCAGCTCGTGCCGCACGCGCAGATGGTCGACGTCGCCGGCGCCGGCCACATGGTCGCCGGCGATCGCAACGATCTGTTCAACGACGCGGTCGTGACCTTTCTCGAGACTGTGCACGGTTGACCACTGGAGCGCCGAACATGAACGAGCTCGTCACCACGGCGACCGACGGCGCGGTACGCGTCATCACGCTCAACCGGCCCGAGGCGCGCAACGCCCTGTCGGTTGCCCTGCAATCCGAGCTGGCCACCGCGCTCCACGCCGCCGACACCGCCGACACCGTCGCGTGCGTCGTGCTCACCGGCGCCGATCCGGCGTTCTGTGCCGGGCTCGACCTGAAAGAGCTCGGCCAGGGCGTCGCGCCGGGGACGCTCTCGCAAGCCGACTCGCCGTTCACCGCGCTCTCGTCCATGCGGAAGCCGACGATCGGGGCGATCAACGGCGCCTGCGCGACCGGTGGTCTCGAGCTGGCGCTGGCCTGTGACTTCCTCGTGGCATCCGAACGCGCGCGCTTCGGCGACACGCACGCCCGGGTCGGCTTCACTCCGGCCGGCGGGATGAGCGTGCTGCTCCCGCAAGCGGTCGGCTTGCGCATGGCGCGCGAGATGAGCTTCACCGGCAACTTCATCGACGCGGGCGAGGCGCACCGCGTCGGTCTCGTCAATCGTGTCGTGCCGCACGAACAGCTGCTCCCGACTGCCGTGGAGATCGGGAACAACATCGCGACCGCCGATCAGGATGCCGTGCGCGCACTCAAGGATCTCTACGACCGCGGCCCGAAGCTCGCCGCGGGCGCCGCGCTCGAGCTCGAGCTCGAGGTGTTCGGCAATCGCCGGCTGCCACCCGAGACGATCGAGGCGAGGCGCGCCGGCCTCCTCGACCGCAACCGCGACCGAACCTGAGGCGTGTCGTGAAGGCGTGGCGAGTCCACGAGTACGGCGCGCCCGGCGCGGTGCTCACGCTCGACGACCTCGACGAGCCGACGGCGGGCGCCGGTGAGCTGAAGATCCGGGTCACGTCGGCGACGCTGAACTTCAACGATCTCGACGGCATCCACGGGCGATACAAGACCGTGCCGAGACCGGTTCCCTACATCCCGGGGATGGAGGTGTTGGGCGTCGTCGAGGAGTGCGGGACGGGCGCCGAGGAGTGGCTCGGCAAGCGGGTCGTCGCGATCCCCTCGGGTGCGTTCGGCGGTTACGCCGAGCACGTGGTCGCTCCCGCCGCGATGGCGTTCGAGATGCCCCACGAGATGCCCGAACCGGAGGCGGCGGCGATCTTCATGCCCTTTCATCTCGGGTGGCTCGCGCTCTACGAACGCGCCCGCATCCAACCCGGGGAGACGCTGCTCGTGCACGCGGGCGCGGGCGGTGCGGGCTCGGCCGCGATCCAGCTCGGCGTGCACGCCGGGGCCCGCGTGCTCGCCACCGCGGGATCGGCGGACAAGGCGAAGCTGTGCCTCGAGCTCGGTGCCGACCTCGCGATCAACTACCGCGACGCCGATTTCGTCGAAGCGGTGCTCGAGGCAACGGCCGGCCGCGGGGTCGACGTCGCCTTCGACGCGGTGAGCGGCGACGTGACCCTGAAAACGTTCGGCTGCATGGCGTTCAACGGCCGTCACATCCTCGCCGGGTTCGCGTCGGGCATCGAACAAGAAGACGAAGGCCTGGTGTTGCGGCCAGTGCTGTTCGGCAACTTCTCGCTCGTCGGCGTGTGCCACGCGTATGTCGGCGATCCGATCGTGTTCAAGCGCCTGAGCGGCTTCAACTTCCCGGCGCACAGCGACGGCGCGCGTCTGCACGCGGAGCTGTTGTCGCTGTTCGCAGCGGGCAAGCTGCGCGCGGTCGTGGGTCAACACGTACCGTTCCTCGAGCTCCCGGCCGCACTCGACGCGATGGAGCAACGACGGACCGTCGGCCGCACGGTGGTCGCGCTGCCGTAGCCATCCGGCCACATCCCCACTCGGCGCGGCCCGATAATCCCTTGACGCCAACCGCGGCCCGTCTTAGTCTCTCGACTTAGACAAATGACTAAGACGATTGACTCGCAAAGGAGAGGTCGTGGACGAAGCAGCGGTGATGGAGTTCGTGGGTCGTGCGGTCGGCGATGTCGGCGGTGTGCTCAACGGCGCGATGGTGGTGCTCGGTGATCGGCTCGGCCTCTATGAGGCGTTGGCCGGAGCGGGTCCGCTCACCGCAGCGGAGCTGGCCGGGCGCACGGGCACCGCGGAGCGGTACGTGCGCGAGTGGCTCTCGGCGCAGGCGGCCCGTGGCTACGTCACGTACGAGGGCGACGGGCGCTTCTTGCTTCCCGACGAGCACGCGCTCGCATTGACCGACGAGACGAGCGCGGCGTGCGTGATCGGCGCATTCGAGCTCGCAGTCGGTGCGGTACTCGCGACGGACACGATCGCCGACCGGTTCCGGACGGGCGAGGGCTTCGCGTGGGGAGCGCACGACACACACGTGGTGGCCGGCTGCGAGCGGTTCTTCCGCCCCGGATACCTCAACAACCTCAATGGGTGGGTCGCGGCGCTCGACGGCGTCGAGGAGAAGCTGAAGTCGGGCGCACGAGTGGCCGACGTCGGCTGCGGGCACGGCGCGTCGACCGTGATCATGGCGCAAGCCTTTGCCGCGTCCGCCTTCGTGGGGTTCGACGCACACGATGGGTCGATTGCGCAAGCGCGCAAGCGCGCCGCGGAAGCCGGTGTCGCGGATCGCGTCACCTTCGAGGAGGCAACCGCCAAGACCTTTTCCGGCCGGTTCGACCTCGTGTGCTTCTTCGACTGCCTGCACGACATGGGCGACCCGCTCGGTGCGTGCACCCACGTGCGCGAGCAGCTCGAGCCCGGCGGCACGCTGCTCCTCGTGGAGCCGTTCGCCGGCGACGACATCACCGACAACCTCAACCCGGTGGGCGCCGCCTACTACGCGTTCTCGACGCTCTTGTGCACGCCGAGCTCGTTGTCGCAAGAAGTGGGCGCTGCGCTCGGCGCGCAGGCGGGCGAGGCGCGCTTGCGGGAGCTCCTGGCCACGGCCGGATTCACGACGTTTCGCCGCGTGGCGGAGACGCCGTTCAACCTCATCTTCGAGGCGAAGGTGTAGAAGACCGGTATGGCTGTTTCTTCTGCACGAGTCGACGCAATGGAAGCGATCCTCGACGGCGCCGAGTCGCTGTTGGCCGAGGTTGGATACGGGGCGATCACGACGCGCAAGCTCGCGGAGCGGGCCGGCGTGAACCACGGGCTCGTCCACTACTACTTCGGATCGATGGAAGAGGTGTTCCTCCAGGTATTGGAGCGGTACACGGCTCGGCTCACAGCCCGCCAGCGCGAGCTGTATGCAGCCGACATCCCGTTCATCGACAAGTGGCGCACCGCCATGGAGCACCTCGTCGACAGCCAGGAGGCCGGCTACCAGAAGATCTGGCTCGAGCTGCAGGCGATGGCATGGAACCATCCCGAGATGCGGGCGCGGGTCGGCCGCAACCTCAGCGAATGGCAAACCGTGCTCGTGCCGGCGTTCAAGGACGGCTTGCGCGAGCTCGGTATCGACACCCGTCGCTACCCGGTCGACGCCGTCGTGTCGCTGGTGATCACCTTCAACGAGGGTGTGATCCTCGAGCGGCTCCTCGGCGTCGATTCGGGTCACGAACAGCTACTCGACATGATCGACCGGATGCTGGTCCGGCTCGGCCGCCAGTACGCGAAGGGATCCAAGCAGTGAGGGCACAAGAACCGGATCGGGAAGGCTTCGTCATGTGCGACGGAGTGAACATCGGCTACGAGGTGTTCGGCGCGGACCATGAGCCGACCGTGCTGCTGCTGCCGACGTGGACGATCATCCACAGCCGCTTCTGGAAGTTGCAGGTGCCGTACCTCGCGCGCCACTTCCGGGTCGTCACCTTCGACGGGCCGGGCAACGGGCGCTCCGACCGCCCGCTCGACCCGGCCGCATACGGCCCCGAGGCGGTCGCGCGCGACGCGCGGGCGGTGATGGACGCAACCAGCACCGACCGCGCGGTGATCGTCGGCTTGTCCGCCGGAGTCGGGCGGGCACTCAAGCTCGCGGCCGACCACGCCGACCGGGTTCTCGGCGCGGTCCTCATCGGCGGAACGCTTGCATCGAATCCGTCGCTCCCCGACCGCCGCGAAGCGCTGAGTCACTTCCTCGATCCGTACCCCGCCGAGCCGAAGGGCTGGGAACGCGCGAACGCGAGCTACTGGCTCGAGCACTACGACGACTTCATCGACTGGTTCTTCCACCAGTGTTTCACCGAGCCGCACTCCACCAAGCAACACGAAGACTGCGTCGGTTGGGCGGGCGAGACGACGCCGGAGGTGTTGTTGGCCGACGCCGCGATGGGCGTCAGCACGAAGACGGCAGTCGGCTGGGCCGAACGCGTCACGGTCCCCACCCTCGTGATCCACGGCGACCAGGACCGCGTCGCACCGCTCGAACAAGGCCGACTGATCGCCGAGAAGACTCGGGGAGAGCTGGTCGTCCTCGAGGACGCCGGCCACGTTCCCCTCGCCCGCGATCCGGTGCGCGTCAACCTGCTCATACGCGAGTTCGTCGAACGCGTCGCGCCGAACCCTTCGACTCCTCCCGCGAAGCGCCACTGGACCCGCGGCCGGAGCCGCCCGAAGCGTGCGCTGTACATCTCCTCCCCCATCGGCCTCGGACACGCCCGCCGCGACCTTGCCGTCGCCGACGAGCTCCGCAAGCTGCATCCCGACCTCGAGATCGAGTGGCTCGCGCAAGACCCCGTCACCCGCGTCCTCGAACGCGCCGGCGAGCACGTGCACCCGGCGAGCGGTCACCTCGCCAACGAATCCGCCCACTTCGAGTCGGAGAGCGACGAGCACGACCTGCATTGCTTCCAGGCGTGGCGGAACATGGACGAGATCCTGCTCGCCGACTTCATGGTGTTCCACGACGTCGTGACGAGCCGCGACTACGACCTCGTCATAGGCGACGAAGCCTGGGACGTCGACTATTACCTGCACGAGAATCCCGAGCTCAAGCGATTCGCGTACTGCTGGTTCACCGACTTCGTCGGCTGGCTGCCGATGCCCGACGGTGGTACCCGGGAGTCACACATCACCGCCGACTACAACGCCGAGATGATCGAGCACATCGCGCGGTACCCGCGCGTGCGTGATCTCGCGCTGTTCGTGGGCGATCCTCAAGACATCGTGCCGAACAATTTCGGCCCGGACCTCCCCGAGATCCGCGATTGGACCGAGCGGCACTTCGAGTTCCCGGGCTACATCACCGGATTCGACGCCAACGCGCTCGCCGACCGTGAGAGCCTACGCGACACCTTGGGTTACGCACCCGACGAGCGCGTGTGCGTCGTCGCGGTCGGCGGATCCGCGGTCGGCTCCGCGTTGCTCCGGCGTTGCATCGAGGCCTACCCGTACGCGGCCAACCGCGTGCCGGGATTGCGCATGGTGGTGGTCGCCGGCCCCCGCATCGATCCGGGCTCGCTCCCGACCCGTGACGGCGTCGAGGTGCACGCGTACGTGCCCGAGCTGCAACGTCACCTGGCCGCGTCCGATGTTGCCGTCGTGCAAGGTGGGCTCACCACTTGTATGGAGCTCACCGCCACCGATCGGCCCTTCGTCTACGTGCCGTTGCGGCACCACTTCGAACAGCACTTCCACGTCCCGCATCGCCTCGACCGCTACGGCGCCGGCCAGCGCGTCGACTTCACCGAGGCCGACCCCGAAGCACTCGGCGAGCACGTCGCCAGCCAACTCGGGCGCGACATCCACTACGAACCGGTCGAGTCGGGCGGCGCCGCCCGCGCCGCGAGCCGGATCGGGGAGCTCCTGTGATGGCGGCGTCGTCGGTCAGGGAACGGTAGGTGTGGCCGGGCCGCCGGGCTCGACGAGGATCTTCACGTGTTCCTCGGGATTGCCCAGGGCGGCGAACGCGGCCGGCACGCCGTCGACACCACACGTTCCGGTGATCATGGGTGTCACGTCGATCTCGCCCTCGGCGATCGCGCGCAATGTGTCGCCGAATTCGAACGGGTCGTAGGCGAACGAGAACACGATCGTCAGCTGCTTCGCCTGCGCGACGAGCGGGCGCACGGAGTCGGGCTGCATGCACGACCCGACGACACACACGCGGCCCATCGGCGGTGCGGCCTTGATCACGGCCTCGAGCGTTCCGGGGACCCCGATCGCGTCGAACACGACGGGCACGCGCCGGCCGTCGGCTGCCAGCCAGGCGTCCATCGGGTCGTCGGCTGCGGGATCGACGGCGACGTTCGCACCCATGGCGAGCGCGACCGCGCGCCGGCGCGGTGAGAAGTCGGACACCACAACCGTCTCGACGCCCTGCCGGCGCAGCTCGGCTACGACCGCGAGCCCGACCGGACCGGCTCCGAGCACGACTGCGGCCTCCGCCGGCGTGATCGCGGAGCGGGCAACGGCGTGGCGGCCGACCGCCATCGGCTCCGTGAGCGCGGCGCGCCGGCGGTCGAGCCCGTTCGGCACCTTCATGCACATCGCGGCGGAGAGTCGCATGCGGTCGGCGTACGCGCCGTTGTAGACGTTCGAATACGCGCCGACCGGCTCCATCCCGGTTGGCGTGAGCGCGATCGGCAGCGACGTCACGAGGTCGCCGACCTTCACTGGAGCGCCGTCGGTCATCGGGCCGAATTCGAGCACCTCGCCGGTGAACTCGTGACCCATGATGAAGTCGCGCGCGGGGTCGAAGGTGATCGGCGCACCCACCTCGCGCGTGATCGCGAGCAACTCGTCGGCGTAGCGGAGCGCGTGCAGGTCCGAGCCGCAGATGCCGCACGCCTTGACTGCAACCAGCACGTCGCCCGGGCCGGGCACGGGATCGGCAACGTCCTCGACGAAGAGCTCTCCTCGACGGGCAACGGCGGCACGCACGAGACCCGATCCTACAAGTTGACCGAACGGTCAAGGGACGGGTCGAATGGGCGCATGCGCTTCGGACTCTTCATGGCCCCGTTCCACCCCACCGGGCAGAACCCGACGCTCGCGCTCGAACGCGACCTCGACTTGATCGAGCATCTCGATCGCCTCGGCTTCCACGAGGTGTGGATCGGCGAACATCACTCCGGCGGCTACGAGATCATCTCGTCACCGGAGGTGTTCATCGCGGCGGCCGCCGCGCGCACCAAGCACATCCGTCTCGGCAGCGGCGTGAACTCGCTCCCCTATCACCACCCGTTGATGCTCGCGGATCGCTTCGTGCTGCTCGATCACCTCACGCGCGGGCGCGCGATGTTGGGTTGCGGTCCCGGGCAGCTCACCTCCGATGCCCACATGCTCGGCATCCCGGCCGACTCGCAGCGGCCGCGCATGGACGAGGCGCTCGACGTGATCATGGCCCTGCTCCGCGGCGAGACCGTCACCCGCCAAACCGACTGGTTCACCCTCCAAGACGCGCGCCTGCAGTTGAAGCCGTACAGCGAACCGAACATCGAGGTGGCCGTCGCGGCGTCGATCTCGCCCACGGGCGCGAAGGCGGCGGGCAAGTACGGCGCCGGGTTGTTGTCGATCGCGGCGACGACGCGGCAGGGCTTCGACGCGATCGGTACGCACTGGCAGACGTGGAACGAAGTCGCCGCGCAACACGGACACGCCGCGGAACGCGCGAAGTGGCGACTCGTCGGCCCGATGCACCTCGCGGAAACGAGAGAGCAGGCGTGTGCCGATGTCGAGTACGGCATCGTTCCGTTCTCGCACTATTTCACCCACGTACTTCCCGCAGGCCCGACTCGCGGCGACACACCGCAGGAGATCATCGCCAACGTCGACGAGGACGGCTTCGCGGTCATCGGCACTCCCGACGACGCGATCGCCAAGATCGAGTCGCTCGCCGAGGAGTCGGGCGGCTTCG
>CAZLEC010000175.1:0-8085 GCA_964558245.1 uncultured Burkholderiales bacterium
CTTCCAGCGAGAGCGGACCGGAGACCAGGTCGGGCCGCCGCGCCCGGGTGCGCCAGAGCGACTGGGCCCGCCGCCACCGTGCGATCCGTCCGTGGTCGCCCGACCGCAGCACGGCCGGAACCTCCCACTCCCGGAACGTGGCCGGCCGCGTGTATTGCGGATACTCGACCAGGGCCTCGCTGAACGACTCCTCCGCCGAAGACGCTTCGTTGCCCATCACGCCCGGCACGAGACGCGTCACCGCTTCGATCACCACGAGCGCGGCCGCCTCCCCGCCCGCCAGCACGTAGTCGCCCACCGAGAGCTCACCGTCGCAGCAGTGGTCGGCGACTCGCTGGTCGACACCTTCGTAGCGACCGCACAGCAACGAGAAACCCTCGCCCGCCGCGAGCTCACGAGCCCGGCGCTGATCGAAGCGGGGGCCGCTCGCCGAGAGCAACAGCAACGGCCGCGCGGGCTGCACGGCCTCGACAGCCGCGAACAGCGGCTCGGGCATCATCACCATGCCCGCGCCACCTCCGAACGGCGCGTCGTCGACCGCGTGATGCACGTCGGTGGTGAACGCTCGAGGATCGTGCACCCGCACGTCGAGCAACCCCGCCACGCGTGCGCGCCCGACCAACGAGAGGTCGAGCGGACCGCGCAGGTACTCGGGGAAGATCGTGAACACGTCGATCCTCATGGCGGGCACGACGCGCTCATCCGATGCACGCGGGAGTCATCAGAGATCGAGGAGGCCCTCGGGCAGGTCGACGACGACCACACCCGGCGCGCGGTCGACGACGAACACGAAGGGCACGAGCGCGCCGCCGTCGAGCACCAACAGGTCGTGCGCGGGATTGGCCTGCACCGCCTCCACGCGACCGATCCGCTTTCCCGATCGGTCGCGCACTTCGGCGCCGATCACCTCGTGCACGAAGACGTCGTCGCCCCGGCTGCCCGCCTCGAGCGCGACGGCTTGCACCGAACGACCCCGGAGCAACTCGGCCGCGTCGCGATCGTCGACACCGGAGAACTTCACCACCCAGCCGCTGCCCGACGCGCGAGCGGACGCGACCACCAGCGGACGATCGCCCACGACGAGCTCCGAACCCGGCGCAAAGCGTTCCGCCACATTGCTCACCGCGACGACGTGCACCTCGCCGCGCAAACCGTGCGCCCGACCGACGCGTCCGACCTCGAGTAGGACACGGTCGCCGGTCATGTCGTCAGAAACGCGCGCTACTCCGCGACCTCGACGGTGACCCGCACACCCTCGGTCGCTCCGGCCGCGCGGCCGACCTGGCGCAGGGCCTGGATCACGCGCCCGCGCTTGCCGATGATGCGACCGAGGTCGCCCGGGCTGGTGTGGATGAGGATCGCCACATTGTCGGAACGCTCGGTCGTGTCCACGAAGACGCCATCGGGATCGTCGACGAGTTGACGCGCCACGAGCTCGACCACGGTCTTGGCGCGAGCGCCCCTGACCCGGTTTCCCTCGGCACCGATCTCGTCGTCGTCGTCTTCGAAGTCGTCGTCGTCGTCCTCGAAGTCGCCGTCGTCTTCGAGTTCGTCGTCCACGACGTCGTCGCTCACTCGGAGGCTTCTTCGGTCGCGGGCTCGTCAGCCGATGCCTCGGCCGGCGGCGCCTCGGCGACGACGACCGGCGCGGGCTCGGGCTCCGGCGCGGGCTTGGGCTTCGGCACCTTCACCTTGGGCTTGGCCGCGGCATCCTTGCCCGCCGCCGCCTTGTACGCGGCCCACACACCCGTGATCTCGAGCAGCTTGCCGACCTGTTCGGTCGGCTGCGCGCCGACACTCAGCCAGTGGAGCGCGCGATCGGAGTCGATCGACACCACCGACGGCTCCGCACGCGGCGCGTACTGCCCCAACACCTCGATGAACCTGCCGTCACGCGGGCTACGCGCGTCGGTCACAACCACGCGGTAGCTGGGCTGCTTCTTCTTGCCCACGCGCATCAAACGGATCTTGACGGCCAACACAACTCCTGCTCGTAAAAGTGCTGCTTGAGAACGGCGGGTGAGTCTAGGCGATCTTCATGCGGCTACGACCTACGGCCCTCCATCGCCCGTGCGACCCCCGGCCGATGACCGGGCCTCCGGATCTGCGCCGGGCGGCGCGCTACCGGCCCGGGAGGCCGGGAAGGTCGCCCAGGGACAGGCCGCCCCGCTTGCCCTTCTTGCCCCGGCCACCGCCCATCGACCGCATCATCTGCTGCACCTGCTTGAACTGCTTCAGCAGGTTGTTCACATCGGAGGTGTTGACCCCGGCGCCCTTCGCGATACGGCCGCGGCGCGAGCCGTTGATCAGGTCGGGCTTGCGGCGCTCGGCCGGCGTCATCGACTGGATGATCGCCTCGATGCGGGTGATCTCCCGATCGTCGATCTCGGCCTTGCGCACTTCCTTGGGCATGCCGGGCAGCATCCCGATCACATTCTGGATCGACCCCATCTTCTTCACTTGCTGCATCTGGTCGAGGAAGTCCTCGAGGGTGAACGTGCCCTCGCGGATGATCTGCTCGGCACGCTCCTTCGTCTGCGTGTCGAACGCGGCCTCGGCCTTCTCGATGAGCGTCATCACGTCGCCCATGCCGAGAATGCGATCGGCCATCCGATCGGGATGGAACGCCTCGAACTCGTCGAGCTTCTCGCCGGTACCCGCGAAGAGGATCGGCTTGCCGACGACCTCCTTCACCGACAACGCGGCGCCGCCTCGTGCGTCGCCGTCGATCTTGGTGAGGATGACACCATCGAGGCCGACGGTCTCGTGGAACGCAGTCGCGACGTTGACGGCTTCCTGACCGGTCATCGCGTCGACGACGAGCAACGTGTTGTTGGGCTGCACCGCATCGCGGATGTCGCGCAGCTCCTCCATCAGCTCGACGTCGATCTGGAGTCGGCCCGCGGTGTCGACGATCACGACGTTGCGCCCGAGCCGGAGCGCCTCTTCGATGCCGCCGCGCGCGGAATCGACCGGGTCGGCCGGGTCGGAGAAGAACGGCACCTCCACGCGTTGCGCGAGCACGCGCAGCTGCTCGACCGCCGCGGGGCGCTGGAGGTCGGCGCCGACGAGGAGCGGCTGCAAGCCCTGCGACTTCAGCAGGCGTGCGAGCTTGCCGGCGGCGGTGGTCTTTCCCGATCCTTGGAGCCCTGCGAGCATCACGACGGTCGGCGGCTTCGGGCTCATCGTGAGCTTGCCGGTCTGACCGCCGAGCGTCTGCACGAGCTCCTCGTGCACGATCTTCACGAACTGCTGCCCGGGCGAAAGGCTCTTCGACAGGTCGGCGCCGAGCGCGCTCGCCTTCACGCGATCGATGAACGCGCGCGCGACTTTCACGTTCACGTCGGCCTCGAGCAACGCGCGGCGAATCTCGCGCGTCACCTCGTCGATGTCGTGCTCCGACAGCCGGCCCCGGTTGCGGACGCGGCTGAAGATGCCTTCGAGACGGTCGGACAGCGCGTCGAACAAGGTGGCGATGCTACCTATTCGCGATCGGCCGACCGGTTGCCGACTGCACGTCCTTCTGCCAGACGGAGACGTGGCGGCGGCTGGCACTCGTGAACGGCGCACCGCTCCAATCGTCCCATCGCTCTCGCAACGTCATTCCGGCGAGCCGGGCCATGAGGTCGAGCTCCGACGGCCAGACGTACCGAAACGGCGCGGAGTGCGTCTCGAACCGGCCGTCGGCGATCCAGTAGTGGTGCGACACCGAGCTCTGGGTCGCGACGTCGTACTCCTCGAAACCGAGATGCGTCGGTGTCACCGTGAATGCGTGGAAGGTCTCGCCGGGTGGCAATCGCTGCAACTCCGGCACCATCACCTCGATCACGAAGCGCCCGCCCGGCTCCAGGTGCGCGGCGACATTGGCGAAGCAGGCAATCTGCTCGTCCTGCGTGGTCAAGTTCATGATCGTGTTGCGGATCAGGTAGGCCAGCGCGAACGTGCGATCGACGCTGGCGGTCGCGAAGTCGCCGAGCGTCACGCCCACGGCGTCGGATCCCGGCTGCGCCCGCAGCTCGGAGACCATGTCGGACGAGAGCTCGATCCCGTGAACCTCCACGCCGCGCCGGCTCAGCGGCCGCGCGATCCGGCCGGTGCCGATGCCGAGCTCGAGCGCGGGCCCCGCACACGCCCGTTCGGCGAGGAAGCTCACCGTCCGCTCGATCAGGGCGGGGTCGAAGAGCTCCGGCCACTTGGCCGCATAGCTCCGCGACAACCCCTCGTCGAACGAGTTGACCGGCACGAGGTGTCACCCTCGCAGGCGCCGGTGGCGCGCCGCCACCGAATTACTGCTGTTACGGGGGCCGGGCTACGAGCCCGCGTCGAAGAGTGCGGCCGCGAACTCCTGCGGATCGAACTCCACGAGGTCTTCGACGCCCTCCCCGACCCCGACCGCCTTCACCGGCAGCTCGAGCTCGGATTGGATCGCGAGCACGATCCCGCCCTTGGCGGTGCCGTCGAGCTTCGTGAGCACGATCCCGGTCACGTCGACCGCGTCGGCGAATTGCTTCGCCTGCACGAGCCCGTTCTGCCCGGTCGACGCGTCGATCACGAGCAGCACCTCCTTGCACGCGCCTTCGGTGCGGTCGACGATCCGGCGCAGCTTCTTCAACTCCTCCATGAGGTTCGACTTCGTGTGGAGGCGCCCGGCCGTGTCGACGAGCACGAGGTCGGCGCCCCGGCTCGACGCAGCCGCCATCGCGTCGAACACGACCGAGCCCGGATCGGCGCCGTCCTGGCCGCGTACGAGCTCCCCACCCGTGCGCTCCGCCCAGAGGCCGAGCTGATCGGCCGCCGCGGCCCGGAACGTGTCGGCCGCGGCGAGCACGACGCGCCGGCCCTCGCCCACCTGTTGCGCGGCGAGCTTGCCGATCGTCGTGGTCTTGCCCACGCCGTTGACCCCTACGAACATCCAGACGTTCGGTTCACCCTCGACCATTCGCATCTCGCGGCTCGCGCTCGCGTCGAGGATCGCCACCACTTCGTCGCGGACGAGCCCGACCAGTCCGTCGGCGTCCATGACGTCGTCGGCCTTCGCCCGCGCGCGCACCGCGTCGAGGATGCGTTGTGTCGTCGCGAGCCCGACGTCGGCGAGCAGCATCGCCTCCTCGAGGTCGTCCCACGTCGCGTCGTCGATCTTGCGGCCGCGCAGGCCCGTGAACACGCCCGAGAACGCGGCGCGCGTCCGGCCGAGGCGGTCGCGCAACCGCGGGCGCGGACCGACCGGCTCGACGAGCAACTGCTCGAGCTCTTCGGTGGTGACGATCGGCTCGAGTTGTGGGACCTCGGCCTGCGGCGCGAGCTGGGCTTCCAGCTCGGCGATCGTCTCCTCGATCGGCGGGGCCGTCGCGGTCGCCGGCTTCGGCGCGGCCGGTGTGACGGGCTCGCCCGGCGCCGCGGGAGACACGCGGTCGTTCCGGTGCGCGAAGCGGAGCGCGAGCCCACCCAACGCCAGAACGACGACAACTGAGAGAACGATGATCAGTACGGCCACGCGGCGCAGGCTATCGAGACCGGATATGCGGGCCAGGTGCGGCGAAGCCGCAGCATCACGCCTCTTCGAACTCCAGATCCCGGATGCGCTGGCTCACGACCCGGCTGGATCCGCCCGGCGCCATCGACACGCCGTAGAGCACGTCGGCGGCCTCCATCGTGCGCTTCTGGTGCGACACGATGAGGAGCTGCGCCTCGTCGCGGAACTCGTGCACGAGATCCAGGAAGCGGTGCAAGTTCACGTCGTCGAGCGCGGCCTCCACCTCGTCCATCAAGTAGAAGGGCGACGGTCGGGCGCGGAACACTGCGAACAGGTACGCGAGCGCCGTGAGCGACCGCTCACCACCCGACAGCAACGAGAGCCGCCGCACCGTCTTGCCCGACGGCCGCGCTTCCATCTCGATACCCGTGTTCAACAAGTCGTTCGGGTCGGTGAGCACAACGCGTCCCGACCCGCCGGGGAAGAGCATCGCGAACAATTCCGTGAAGTGCCGCGCGACGTCGGCGAACGCCGACTCGAAGACGCTCACGATCTCCTCGTCGACCGCCTTGATGACGCGCGCGAGCTCGCGCCGGGTGTTGCGCACGTCGTCGAGCTGCTGTTGCAGGAACTCGTGCCGTTCGACCAGCGCCTCGTACTCGGTGAGCGCGAGCGGGTTGATCGGCCCCATGAGCCGCAGCTCGCGCTCCAGCTCACGCGCCCGCGCGGAGAGCGTCGTGCCGTCGGCGACCTCGGGCAGCGGCGCCGCGACCGCGACGTCGGGCTCGCAGTCGAACTCCCGGCGCACGTTCTCGACGGCTTGCTCGAGGCGCAACCGGACCTCGGCCTCTTCGATCTCGAGCCGGCCGATCCGCTCGCGCGCCTCCGCGAGCGACTGCTCGGCAACCGCGCGCTCGGCCCGCAGCCCGTCGAGCTTGGCGCCCGCGGCCCGCGCGGCCTCGGACTGCTCCTGGCGCCGCCGGCGCAGCCGATCGGCGAGCCGTTCGGCCTCGGCCGCGCGCGCTCCGAGCCGGGTGGCGAGCGCGTCGATCGCTTCCCGCTTGTGCTCGAGCTCCGCCCTTCGTGCCCGCGCCCGCGCTTCCTCGTCGGGACGGGCGGCGAGGCGGGCCTCGAACTCCATCAGGCGCTTCGTGAGCCCGGCGCGGCGCTCGTCGACGGCTGCGCTCGCGATCTCGAGCTGCCGGCGGAGCTCCGCGGCGCGGCCGCGCGCGGCTTCCACCTCGGCGCGGCTCGCGGCCAGCTGCTCGGCCGCGCCGGCGGCCGCCGCGCGCGCGTCGTCGAGCGCCAACACCGCGGCGCGCACGCGGGCCGCGGCGGTCTCCCGGCTCGCCGGGTCGGTGGCCTGCGCGGCCACGAGCTCGTCGACCCGGCGGGTGAGGATGGCGTGCCGCTCTTCGAGTGAGGCGGCGCGTACGTCGACGGCGCGTCGCAACTCCGCGGCGCGCTTGGTGAGCTCGTCGAGCTCCTGGCGCCGCCGGCGATCGTTCTCGCTCGCAACGAGCTCCGCGCGGCGAGCCGCCGCGAGCCGTTGCCGTTGGGTCTCCACGGCCTCCGCGGCCGCCTCCGACGCGAGGTCGGCGAGGCGCGCCTGCTCGACCGCGTCGGCGAGCGCGGCCGGCGTGACCGCCGACACGCCCGGGGGCCCGGCCCGCCACGGGTTCGCACCCCCGAACCGGTCGCCGGCGCGGGTGACGGCGACGAGGTCGGGGGAGGCGATCGCGATGTCGAGCGCCTCGGGCCACCCTTCGTCGACGAGCACGAACGGTGCGAGCAACCTCGTGAGCAGCCGATCGAGCGCCGGGTGCGTCGACCGCACGCACGACGCCAGCCGGCGCGAGCCGGGCGGTACCGAAGGCAACAGTGGTGCGCCATCCGCCGGGCTCACGACCAGCATCAGCGCCGAGACGTCGGACGACTTCAGCCGAACGACCGCGGCGCGCGCCGCGTCGTCGCCGTCGACCACGATCGCGTAGAGCGCCTCCCCGAGCGCGGCCGCCACCGCGACCTCGGCTTCCGGATCGATCTCGATGTGCTCGGAGAGCCGGCCGATCATGCCGTCGAGCGCCGGAGTGTCGCCCGCGGAGGGCGCGTCGGCGAGGGCGAGCGCGAGTGTCTCCGCGCGCGCACGCCACTGCGAGGCCTCGGCCGCGGCGTCGCGCCATGCCGCGTCGGCGTTCTGCACACCCTCTTCCGCGGCGCGCAGCGTGCGCGCCTCGTCGGTGAGCCCGGGCGCGATCTCCGCCCGGGCTCCGACTTCGGCGCGCAACGCGGCGGCCGCGCGCTCGACGTCGTCGGCCTCGGCGCGGTTCGGCTCGATGGTGGCGAGCTCGGCATCGACTCGCGCGAGGTCGCTGCGGACCTGCGCGAGATCGCGCGAGATCGCGTTCGCGCGCGCGTCCGACTGCTCGACTTCGCGCTGCGCTTCGGCGAGCTCGGCCTCGACCTCGCGCCGGGCGCGGGCGGCGGGCACCTCGCCGGACGCGAACGCCCACTCGTTGTTCGCCCGGAGCTGCGTGGCGCGCGTCTCGGCCGCTTCGGCCTCCGCTCGCCGCGGCACCAGCGCGTCGGCCTCGGCGTCGACGACGAGCAGC
>CAZLEC010000176.1:0-8064 GCA_964558245.1 uncultured Burkholderiales bacterium
TCGCCGCCGGGCACCGAGATCGCGCGCTCGGCCTCGAGCACGGCCTCGTCGAGCGCGCTCAGACGTACCCGGGTGTCGTGCTCCTCGCGCGCCAGGTCGCGACGCGCGTCGGCGCGGCGCTGCTCGCGCGACTGCAGCCGGTCGATCTCGCGGCCCGCGAGGTGCAACGTGATCGTGCGGAGCTCGGTCACGATGCCGTCGTGGCGGCGCGCGGCGTCGGCCTGGCGCTCGAGCGGCCGCAGTTGGCGGCGCACCTCGCGCAGCAGGTCGGTGAGGCGCAGCAGGTTGCCTTCGGTCGCCTCGAGCCGCCGCTGCGCCTTCTCGCGCCGCTTGCGGAACTTCAGGATGCCCGCGGCCTCCTCGATGATCGCCCGACGGTCTTCCGGTCGCGCGTTCAACACCGCGTCGAGTTGGCCCTGGCCAACGATCACGTGCTGCTGGCGACCGATACCCGTGTCGGAGAGGAGCTCCTGGATGTCGAGCAGGCGGCACGGGACGCCGTTGATCATGTACTCCGACTCGCCGGTGCGAAACAGGGTGCGGGTGATCGTGACCTCGGAGAACTCGATCGGGAGCATCCCGGAGGTGTTGTCGATCGTGAGCGCGACCTCGGCGCGACCGAGCGCCGGCCGTTCGGAGGTGCCGGCGAAGATGACGTCGTCCATCTTGCCGCCCCGGAGCGCGAGGGCACCCTGCGCGCCGAGCACCCACGCGACGGAGTCGACCACGTTCGACTTGCCGGAGCCGTTGGGCCCGACGACGACACAGACGCCCGGCTCGAAGTCGAGCGTCGTCTTGTCGGCGAAAGACTTGAAGCCCTTCAGCGTGAGCGATCGCAGGAACACCTGGCCCCCTTCTCCGGGGATCGATCGTAGGGGCGGCCACCGCGCCCGTCGGGGACTCCGGGCGCAAACGCGTTCGACCTGGTCTTCTCCCCCGGAACCGTACTCACCGGATCCGGAAGGTCGGCGCACCGCCCGGCTCGAGCCGCTCCACGTCGACGCCGTCGACACGGGCCCGGGCCGGTCCGATCCGGCACCACGCGATCATGCGCTCCACGGCGGCCGCGGTCCCCTCGAACTCCGCCTCGACCGTGCCGTCGGCGCGATTGCGCACGAAGCCGCTCACGCCGGCGACCTTGGCCACGTCGCGGCAGGTGTCGCGGAACCACACGCCCTGCACCCGACCCGTCACGACGACGCGCACGCGAATCGCCGCGACCGGGGGGCCGGATCCCTCGCGCCGCGCCCGGTCGTCTACACCTGGCACGCGTCGCAGTAGAAGGTCGACCGGTTCGAGTAGCGCGCTCGGTGGATCGGCCGGCGGCAGCGCATGCACGCCTCGCCTTCACGTCCGTACACCTGGTGGTGCTCCTGGTACTCGCCGGGCTTGCCGAACAGGTCGACGTAGCCCTCGTCGGCGAGCGACGAACCGCGGTACTTGACCGCGCCCTGCAAGGTCTCGCTGATCGCGCGATAGAGGCGCCGGACCTCCTGCTGCGAGAGCGAGTCGCTCTGACGCTCCCACTTGAGCCCGGCTTCGAACAGGATCTCGTCGCTGTAGACGTTGCCGATACCTGCGATGAACTTCTGGTCCATCAGCAGCGGCTTCAGCTTGGTCTTGCGCTCGGCGAGCATCCGCCCGAAGAGGTCCCAGGAGAGCGCGGTCTCGAGCGGGTCGATTCCGAGGTGCGCGAGCTCCTCGACCTGCTGGTCGATCTCGTCGAACTGGGTCACGAACATCTCGCCGAACGTTCGGGGATCGACGAAGCGCAACAAGCCGCCCTGCGTGAACGTGATCACGACGTGGGTGTGCTTCGGCGCCTTCTCGCGCGCGGTCTTCGCGCGGAGGAGCTGGCCCGACATGCCGAGGTGCACCACGAGCGCGTCGGCCCCGTCGAGCTTCATCACGAGGTACTTCCCGCGGCGCTGCACGGCGACGATCTTGCGGCCGCCGAGCACGTCGATGAACTCCTTGCGGTTCCGGTGACGGCGTACCGAATGGGTACCGGTGACCTCGACCGATTTGATCTTCTTGCCGACGACCTCGCGTTCGAGGTCGCGTCTCATGACTTCGACCTCAGGTAGCTCCGGCATCCCCGTCCCCCCGTTCGCCCGCTGCTGCTTCCGCCCGCACACCGTCGTCGTGCGCTTCCTGCAAGCGCGTCCAAGCCAGCCAGGCCGCACCTTGCTCGGCCTGCTTCTTCGATCCGCCCTCGCCTTCGCCGAAGCACTCGTCACCGAAGTACACGGCCGCGAAGAAGTGCTTGGCGTGATCGGGTCCCTCGTCGCGCACGACGTAGCGCGGGCGGCCGATCGCCTGCGCGGCTGCGAGCTCTTGCAGACGCGTCTTGTAGTCGCGTCCGCCCGGCCCGGCGACCGCCTCGGTGATGCGATCGGAGAGACACCGCAGCACGAGGTCGCGGGTGGTCGCGAGATCGGAGTCGAGGTACACGGCCGCCACGACCGCCTCGAACGCGTCGGCGAGGATCGACTGCTTCGCGCGGCCGCCGGCCGCGTCCTCGCCCTTGCCGAGCAGGAGGTGCGGACCGAGGTCGATCTCGTGGGCCACTTCGGCGAGCACACGCGCGTTGACCACGCCCGCGCGCACTTCCGACAGGTGACCTTCGGGCAGCTGCGGGAAGTTCTCGAAGACGTAGTGCGTCACGATGAGCCCGAGCACGGAGTCGCCGAGGAATTCGAGACGCTCGTTCGACGGCGACCGGTCGTGCTCGGCGCACCAGGATCGGTGCGCGAGTGATCCGAGCAACAACGAACGGTCATTGAAGCGGACTCCGAGCGTGGCCTCGAGCGCGTCGAGACCGACGGGGCCGCCGTCAGCGACTGCGGGCGCGGCGGGCTCGGTCGACGTGTCGGTCACGAGCGCGCCTTCTCGTCGAGCCCCATCGCGACGCAGTCGATCGCGTCGCGCACCGTGCGCCACTCCGCGACGTCTTCGTCGTCGATCGCGAGCCCGACCATGCGCTCTCCGAGCTCGGCCTCCACGGCCTCGACCAACTCGAGCAAGGCGTAGTCGTCGGCGTCGAGGTCGTCGCGCAGGTTGGCAACGGGCGTGACCGCCTCGAGATCCACCTCGAGGATCTCCGAGAGCTGCTCGCGCACGATCCGCTCGAGCTCGCCGCGATCGATGGGGCCCCGGTGGCTGTGCGTCTCCGCCGGCATCGTTACTCCCGGCCCGCGAGGTCGCGTGCGGCATCGGTGAGGCGATCGACCACGTTTGCGGCGACGCAGTCGCGGGCGACGCGCACCGCGTTGACGATCGCCGTCGCCGACGACGCGCCGTGCGAGATGATGCAGACGCCGTCGACGCCGAGCAGGAGCGCGCCGCCGGTGTTGTCGGGCAACAGCGGCGCGGCTGCTTCGAGCATCCGGAGCTTGAGCGCGTCGGCGACCGACGCCCACGCGGGCTCGTCGAGCACACCGAAGACCATCCCGGCCAAGCCGGCGAGCGCGCCCTCGACCGTCTTCAGCGCAACGTTGCCGGTGAAGCCGTCGGTGACGATCACGTCGGCCGAGGCCCGCAGGAGATCGCGCCCTTCGACGTTGCCGACCCACCCTTTCACCTCCGCGAGCAACGGCCACGCGGCCTTGCGGAGCGCGTCGCCCTTGCCGGGCTCCTCACCGTTGGAGAGGAGCGCGACGGTCGGTTCGTCGACCCCGAGACGCACGCGGGCGTACTCCCGCCCGAGCATCGCCCACTCGACCAACCACTCGGGTTGCGGGTCGACAGTGGCGCCGCCGTCGATCAGCAGCTGGGCGCGACCCGCGCCGAACATCGGCAGCGGCACCGCGATCGCCGGCCGGTGCACGCCGCGGATGCGCCCGAAGCCGAGCAACGCGGCGGCCATCGTCGCGCCGGTGTTGCCCGCGCCCACCAGCGCCGCGGCCCGCCCGTCACGAACGGCGCGGGCGCCGCGTACGAGGGAGGAGTCCTTCTTCGTCCGGACGGCCGCCGCCGGCTCGTCGTCCATCGCGATGACCTCGGAGGCCTCGAGCACGGACACGTGCTCGGGGAGCTCGCCGCCCGGCAGGTGCGCCGCGATCGCGTCGGGCCGGCCGACCAGGAGGATCTCGACGTCGAGCTCCGCGGCCGCGCGCACGCCGCCGGCCACGATCTCCGCAGGCGCGCGGTCGCCGCCCATCGCGTCGAGCGCGATGACCGGCGTCACTGCGTGGCCCCGATCACCGCGGCCTCCGTTCGCCTCGCACCATGGCGATCAGTCGACGTCGAGTACCTGCCGTCCTCGATAGAAACCACAGTTGCCGCACACGGTGTGCGGGAGCTTCGAAGCCCCGCAGTTCGGGCACAGCGAGTGCGCGGTCGGCACCAGCCGCATGTTGGCGGATTTGCGCGAGCGGGTCGACGAACGACTCATCTTGCGCTTCGGGACAGCCATCGCAGCACTCCTGTCAGATCACAGCTCGAGCGACCGCAAGGCCGCCCAGCGAGGGTCGATCTCCGTGGTGACGCACTCGCAGCGCGTCAGGTTGCGGTTCACACCGCAGGTCGCGCACAGGCCCGCGCACGCGCTGTCGCACAGCGGGGCCAGTGGCAGCTCGAGCAGCAGCGCGTCGCGCACCATCGGCTCGAGATCGATCACGTCTTCGTCGAGCTTGTAGGTCTCGCCTTCGAGTGGGTTGACCTCGAACAGCTCGTCGACGTGGACCGAGATCCGGCCGCCGACCGGCTCCAGGCAGCGGCTGCAGGCGGCGCTCCAGGTGGCGCCGAGCGTGCCCCGCACGACGATGCCTTCGGGCACCCGCTCCAACATCAGGTCGACCGCGACGGGAGCGCCCGGCGGGATCTCGGCCGCGACACCCGACAAGCCGTCGAGCTCCGCGGCGACCTCCACCGGGCGCGCGTTGCCGGGATGCCGGAGCGCGGCTGCGAGCGGTATCCGCAGCGTGGTGGAAGTGGACGGCATGATCGCTCGCTTGGGGCGCCGGACGGGCCGGTCGGCCAGGGTCTAGGGGCTTGGACGGGTGCCTGACCGGGCCCGCGGGGCCGAGTCGGGGGCAACGCCGGCAAGCTACCTCGCAGCACCCACGCAGGCTCAGGATCGTAGCAGGTCAGGGCTCATTTCCGCTTTGCCCCCGGACCGGACAAACCGACCTATACCGCGCTCGCGAGCCCCGAGGCACGCGGAGAAGGGCCCCGGGCGGCGAGTGCGACAAAGCATTACGAATCGTCCTGGTCGAAGAAGGCCTGTTCGGCTTCCTCGGCGTCGGGGCCGAGCAGGTCCTCGTGCGCGGGGGCGTGCACCGAGAGGCGCTCGCGACCTTTGGCCACCTGCTGCATGGTGCGGTCGAGCACGACCTCGAAGCTGGCGAGCTTGCGGTCGACGTAGTCCTCGGCCTCGAGCCGCATCTGCGCGGCGAGGCGCCCGGCCTGGTCGACCATGTCCTCGGCCGACCGGCGGGCCTCGCGCACGACTTCGGTGCGCTCGACCATCCGCTCGGCCCGCACCCGGGCGACGTCGATGATCCGCTCCGCTTCCCGCTGGGCGCGCTCGAGCACGTCGTCGCGCTCTTTGAGCAGCCAGCGGGCCTGCTTCAACTCCTCGGGCAAACCGTCGATGGCGTCCTGGAGGAGCTCTCCGAACTCCTCGCGGTTCAGCATCACCGACGCCGACAGCGGCATGCTCCGCGCCGCGTCGAGCGCTTCGCGGAGCTGCACCAGCAGCGCCGCCGTGTCGGGCACCTTCTCGGCCTCATCCTCGAGCATCAGTGGTCCTTCTCCGTGGACTTCCCCGCTTTGCGCGGGAACATCTCGGCGAGCCGGTCGCCGACGTGCGGCGGCACCATGCTCGACACGTCGCCGCCGAAACGGGCGACTTCGCGCACCAGGCTCGACGACAGGAACGAGTGCTGCGGGCTCGTGGACAGGAAAAATGTGTCGATCCCGGAGAGGCGCTGGTTCATCTGCGCCATCTGGAGCTCGTAGTCGAAGTCGGAGATCGCGCGCAGGCCCTTCACGATCGCGTCCGCGCCGTGGTCGCGCGCGAAGTCGACGAGGAGGCCCTTGATCGGTGAGACCTCGATCTCGATGTTCGGGAGGTGGGCCGTCGCCTCCTTGAGCATCTGCTGGCGCTCTTCGAGGCTGAAGAGGGACTGCGCCTTTTGGGGGTTCCGGATCACCGCGACGATGACCACGTCGAAGTGGCGCGCGGTGCGCTCGATGATGTCGAGATGGCCCAGGGTGACTGGATCGAAGGACCCCGGGCAGAGGGCAGTCGCCACTGAGCTCCCGTCAGATCGGCGAATCGTTGACGTCGACGAAGACCACCAGCGTATCGCCGAACGTGCGCTCCCAGCAGGCCCGGAGCCCTTCGGGAAGGCTGAGTTGCGCTCCGGCCGGGCGTTCCACGGCGATCATCGCGTCAGTCGCCAACCACCCGGGCTCGGCGAGCGTGGCCAACAGGCTCTCCACTTCGTCGTCGGGCGTGTCGTAGGGCGGATCGGCGAACACGAGGTCGAAGGGGGCTTCGCGGGGCGGCGGGGCCGCGACGAACGTCACGACGTTCGACCGCGCGAGACGAGTCCGGGCGCGCAGGCCGAGCTGCTCCAGATTCCGTGAGATCGCGTCGATCGCGGCGGCGTCGCGCTCCACGAGCACGGCGGATGCCGCCCCGCGCGACAACGACTCGATCGCGAGCGCCCCGGAGCCCGCGTAGAGGTCGAGCACGACCGACTCGACGAGCATCCCCCGCGCGTCGAGCGCGGAGAACACCGCCTCGCGCACGATGTCCTTGGTGGGGCGCACACCTTCGCCGGCCGGGACGGCGAGCCGCCGGCCGCGGTGGGTGCCCGCGATCACGCGCACGCCCGCGCCGGGACCGCGCGCCATCAGCTCTTGAAAAGGAACTCGACCGCGTCGCCGAGCAGGTCTTCGACCTCGTCGCGGAGTTGGGCGTGGCCGGCGAGGTCGGGATCGCGATCGAGGATCTCCTCCGCGGCGCGGCGGGCGTCGATCACGATGTCTTCGTCGCGAGGGATCCGGCCGAGCTTGAGGTCGTTGATGCCCGACTGCTTCGCGCCGAACACCTCGCCCGCCCCGCGGATCTCGAGATCCTTCTCCGCGAGCAGGAACCCATCGGTCGACGCCGCGATCGCCTCCATGCGCGCCTCGCCGTCGGGGGTGGTCGGGTCCGCCACCAGGAAGCAGAACGACGTGTCCGCGCCCCGACCCACCCGGCCCCGCAGCTGATGGAGCTGCGAGAGGCCGAACCGGTCGGCGTCCTCGACGATCATCACGGTCGCGTTCGGCACGTCGACCCCGACCTCGATCACCGTGGTGGCGACCAGCACGTCGAGACTGCCGGCGCGGAACGCGGCCATGACCGGCTCCTTCTCCTTCGCCGGAAGCTGGCCGTGCAGGAGCCCGAGCCGCAGGCCCGCCAGCTCCTCGGCCTGCAATCGCTCGAACTCGGCGGTCGCGGCCTTGGCCTCGACGGCCCCCTTGTCGTCGACGAGCGGACACACCACGTAGGCCTGGTGCCCGGCGTCGACCTCGTCGCGGAGGCGCTGCCACATGCGCACCTGGTCGAGGGGCTCGGGCCCGATCACCTCGGTCGCGACCGGCGTGCGGCCCGGAGGCATCTCGCGCAGCTCCGACTTGTCGAGATCGCCGTACACGAGCATCGCCGCCGTGCGCGGGATCGGGGTCGCGGTCATCACGAGCACGTCGGGCACGATGTTCGCGTTCGCCTTCGCCTTGAGCAGCGCACGCTGCTCCACGCCGAAGCGGTGCTGCTCGTCGATCACGGCGAGACCGAGCTTGGTGAACTCGGCATCGCCGTAGAGCAGCGCGTGCGTGCCCACGAGGATGTCGACCTCCTCCGCGGCGAGCCCCTTCGCGATCCGGCGGCGTTCAGCCGCGGTGGTGCGGTTGGTGAGCAGCTCGACCCGCACCGGGCGGTCGCCGAGCAACGACTGCTGGGCGCCCACCGAGAGCCCTTCGAGGAGCTTCACCGAACCGAGGTAGTGCTGCTCCGCCAAGACCTCCGTGGGGGCCATGAACGCACCCTGGTAGCCGCCCTGCACC
>CAZLEC010000177.1:0-8033 GCA_964558245.1 uncultured Burkholderiales bacterium
GCGTCGTAGTGGGTGTGGAGGTCGACGAAGCCGGGCGCGACCACGAGATCGGTCGTGTCGATCGTGCGCGTCGCGCTCTCATCGACGTCGCCGACCGCGACGATGCGTCCGTCGCGCACACCGACGTCGCCCCGCACCGGCGGGCCGCCGGTGCCGTCGACGATCGTCCCGCCGCCGAGCTTCAGGTCGAGTGTCATGCGATCTCCGGCAGTTGCAGCTCGGTCGGAACCGGGTGGCGGAAGAGACTCGAGGCGTTCTCCCACGTGACCTTGCGCGCCTCGGCGGGCGTTATGTCGCGCAGCCCGTCGAGCGCGCGCGGCTGGGTGTCGTGCCAGGTCGAGTCGGCGTGCGGGTAGTCGCTCTCCAAGCAGATGTGGTCGATCCCGATGTGCTCTCGGAGCGACATCGTCGACGGGATGTCGATCGTGCAGAACCAGAAGTTGCGGCGCATCGCGTCGGTCGGCGCGAGATTTGGATCGTCCCAGCCGGCGGACCCGACCGCCGAGTGGTCGAGCACGTAGTCGATCCGGTCGATCAGCATCGGCACCCATCCGATGCCACCCTCGGAGAAGGCGATGCGGATCTGCGGGAAGCGGGTCGGGATGCGCGCCCACAGCCAGTCGGCCGCGGCGACCATTGCGTTCACGGAGAACAACGACGTGTAGAGCTCGAGTGGCGCACCCGGCGAGCGGGCGGCGGTCCACGACGACGACCCGTTGTGCAGGCAGATCACGGTCTGGGTCTCTTCGCACGCGCGCAGGAACGGGTCCCAGTAGTCGGTGTGCATCGACGGCATCCCGAGGTCGACCGGGTTCTCGGGGAAGCTCACGGCCTTGAAGCCCCGTTCGGCGTTGCGCCGCACGTCGGCGGCCGCGATCTCGGGATCGGGCAGCCACGCGAGCTGGAGCGGGATGATGCGGTCGGGATGGGGCCCGGCCCACTCGTCGATGTGCCAGTCGTTCCACGCCCGGAGGCACGCGAGGCCGAGCCCGGCGTCCTTGCTCTTCGCGAAGATCGTGCCCGCGAAGCCGGCGATCAGCGAGGGAAAGCACAGCGTCGCGTAGACGCCGTCGAGGTCCATGTCGAGGATCCGAGCGCCGGAGTCGAAGCACCCGCGTCGCATCTCGTCGAAGCGGGCGGGCTCCATGCTCCACTCGGCCTTGGGGCGCCCGGCCACCGCGTTGAGCCCGACCTGCGGGTAGAAGCCGTCTTCGTAGACCCAGGTTTCGCGCCCGTCGTCGAGCGTCACGACGTGCGGGGCGCGCTCGGCGAGGCCCGACGGGACCCGCCCTTCGAACAGGTGCGCGGGCTCGATGAGGTGGTCGTCGACCGAGATGATCGTGTAGTGCCGCGGCCGGGGCTCGGGCTCGGGCAAGAACGTGGCGACGTGAGGCTCGTCGCCCGGTCGCTCGCCCGTTTGCGCCTTGTGGAGATGGCGCATGACGCGATCGCTGACCGCCATCACGCCTCCTTTGCGCGCGAGGCCGCGAGTCCGTGCCAGCAGAACTGCCAGAGGTATTCGGCCTGTTCGCGCGCGTCGGCCGCGCGCCCGACCACGACGTCGTCGATGCCCTGGAGGATCACGCGGAACATCGTCTCCGCGTCGCGACGCGGATCGCGCGTGCCGCCGGCGGCCTCGATGTGCTGCACCAAGAGCTCGACGAGCGGCGCGAGCGCGACGCGCAGCTCGAGCGGGTAGTGCTCCGACAGGCGCCGGTGCTCGCGCACGAGCACGCCGGCGTAGCCGAGCTGTCCCGATTCCGAGACGAGCGCGAAGAGCTCCGACACGCATGCATGCAGCTCGGCGACCGGGCTGTCGCGCGGCCCGACGCGAGCGGCGAGCGCGCGTGCCCCGAGCTGGCTGTCGTCCTCGATGAGCGCGAGCAGGAGCTCGTCCTTGCCGGGGAAGCAGCGGTAGAACGACTTCAGCGAGAGCCCGGCGCGCGTCGCGATCTGGGCGACCGTGAACGCGGCGCTCGACGTCTCGCTCGCGAGGTCACGCGCGGCCGCGACGCAACGCTCCATGCGCTCCACGTCGCGGGCGCGGGCGTCGGCGAGGGTGCGGTCGAGTGCGCGGTCCTGCCAGCCGGCCGGGGACGGTTCGTTGGGTTCCGGGACCGGTCCACCGGGATTTGCCGCGGAGGAGAATGCCATTCTCCTCACACTATCGGCGCGTCCGCGGCGTTCCGCAAGGCCCGGCGCGCAGAATTCGGCCGTTCGTTCAGGTTCGGCCGCTCGCGCGGCGCGCGAGCACGATCTCGCCCGCGGTCAACAGCGCGAAGCCGGGCAGCGCGATCACGAAGGCCAGCAGCGCGCCCTCACGGGCCGCGGCGCGGAAGATGCCGGCCGCCGGGTGGCCGGCGATCAGCTGGTATACGCCCATCGCCGCCGCGAACAGCACGTAGCCGCACACCATCGTCGTGATGACGTGCCGCGCGAACGCGCGCGGTGCGGTCGCCGCGGCGCGCGCCCCTGCGTGCGGGGCCGGGGCATCGGGCCAACCTCCGCGCCGGCGGGCCCGCCAGGCCATGACGATCGGCGCGACCAGCACCGCGTAGAACGCGACGAGCGGGACGATCACTTGCTGCACGATCTGGGTGAACGTCTTGCCGCCACCCAGCGAGTGGCGCGGCGACCGCGCGCCCGGGCCGCGCAGGAAGAACGTCCAGCCCCGGATGAAGAAGTGCCAACCCACCCACAGCCACAACGCGAACATCAGCCAGCGGCTCCACTCGGGGCGCATCGCGACCCGGAAGATGTCGCTCAGCGTCGGCCACTCGTGGCCGCGGAGCACGAGGCCGAGCGCCTCCACGACCATGATGGCGGCGAAGAGCACCGCCCACGCGACGAAGCCCATGCCAGCACCTCCGCGCGCCGCAGTAATTCGTGACTACGTGCGCTGCTCGACCGCGATGTACTTGCGCTCGGTCGGGCCGGTGTAGATCTGGCGCGGCCGGCCGATCTTGGTCTTGGCGTTCTCGTGCCCCTCTTTCCAGTGCGCGAGCCAACCCGGCAGGCGACCGATCGCGAACAGCACGGGAAACATGGTGGTCGGGAAGCCCATCGCCCGGTAGATCAGGCCGGAGTAGAAGTCGACGTTGGGGTAGAGCTTGCGCTCGATGAAGAACTCGTCCGTGAGCGCGACGTGCTCGAGCTCGAGCGCGATGTCGAAGAGCGAGTCCTTCGAGTTGAGCTCGGCGAGGACGCGCTCGGCCGTCGCCCGCAGGATCCGGGCGCGCGGGTCGTAGTTCTTGTAGACGCGGTGCCCGAACCCCGAGAGCCGGAAGTCGTTGCTCGGGTCCTTGGCCCGCTCGACGGCGGCCTGCACGTTGCCGCCGTTGTCGCGGATCATCTCGAGCGTCTCGATCGCGGCCTGGTTCGCCGCACCGTGCAGCGGTCCCCACAGGGCGTCGATGCCGCCCGCGATCGACGCGTAGATGTTGGCGTCGGACGAGCCGACGAGGCGGACGGTCGAGGTCGAGCAGTTCTGCTCGTGGTCGGCGTGCAGGATCAGCACCTGCTTGAGCGCGTGCACGACGATCGGGCTCACTTCGTAGGGCTCCGACGGCACCGCGAACATCATCCGCAGGAAGTTCTCGATCAGGTCGAGCGAGTTGTCGGGATACAGGAACGGCTGACCGATCGTCTTCTTGTACGAGTACGCCGCGCACGTGGGCAGCTTGGCGAGCAACCGGATGATCGACAGCTGCACGTGGTCGGGATCGTGCGGGTTCTCGCTGGTCTGGTAGAAGGTCGCGAGCGCGTTGACCACCGAGGCGAGCGTCGCCATCGGGTGTGCGTCCTTCGGGAAGCCGTCGTAGAAACGCTTCACGTCCTCGTGGAGCAACGTGTGCTTGCGGATCTGGAGGCTGAACTCGTCGCGCTGGCTCTTGGTGGGCAGCTCACCGTAGATGAGCAGGTACGCGGTCTCGAGGAACGACGGGTGCTCGGTGTCGGCGAGATCGTCGATGTCGTAGCCCCGGTACCGGAGGATGCCGGCGTCGCCGTCGATGAAGGTGATCGCCGACTCGGTCGAGCCGGTGTTCATGTAGCCGTAGTCGAGCGTGATGAGCCCGGTCTGCGCTCGCAGCTTCGAGATGTCGATCGCGCACTCGTCCTCGGAGCCGCGCACGATCGGCAGCTCGATCTCCTTGCCGTCCCATCTGAGTACTGCAGGCGGTTCGGACATGGCGGCTCCTGAGTCGGCTTCTTGTGCCTCCAACCTACCGGTGCCCGGTGCGTGCCCCGGTGCGTGACGGATGAGTAACGGATTCCTGCGAGACCTGTGACATGGCTTCGGGGCTGCTCGGGGCGCGAGACTCACCGTTCCATGGACTTCGACCTCTCCGACGATCAGATCGCGCTGCGCGACGGCGCCCGCGAGCTCCTCGACGGGCTCGCATCGCCCGCGCGGGTGCGCGCCCACACCGGCACCGAGGCGGCGTACGACGCCGCGCTCTGGGCCGCGATGGCCGAGCAGGGCTGGCTCGGGATCGAGGTCGCGGAGGCCGCCGGCGGGGTGGGGCTCGGCACGGTCGAGGTCGCCGTGCTCGGCGAGGAGCTCGGCCGGCACGCCGCGCCGGCGCCGTTCGTGCCGACCGTGCTGGCGATCGACGCGTTCGGGCACGCGGGTGAAGTCGAGTGGGTGGAGCGGCTGATGGCCGGCGACGCGCTCGCCTGCATCGCGTGGGACCCGGCCGCGCCCGTGCCGTACGCGCCTTCGGCCGACGTCGCGGTCGTGCTGGTCGACGACGGTGTGTACGCGATGGAGATCGGCGAACGGCCGCGGCGCCAACCGGCGATGGACCTCACGCGGGAGCTCGGCTGGCTCGCGTTCGATCCGGCGCGCGCCCGCAAGCTCGGCGGCGCCGACGCGCGTGCCCGGCTCCTCGACCGGGGCGCGACCTTCACCGCGGCCGACCTCCTCGGGAGCGCGTCGCGCGCCCTCGAGCTCGCCGTGGAGCACGCCAAGGACCGCGTGCAGTTCGACCGCCCGATCGGGTCGTTCCAGGCGGTGAAGCACCGCTGCGCCGACATGCTCGTCGACGTGGAGGGCATGCGCTCCACGGTGTACTGGGCCGCGTGGTGCATCGGCGCCGCCGACGACGAGGCGCACGTCGCCGCGTCCACGGCCAAGACCTGGTGTTCCGACGCGTCGAAGCGCGTCATGAGCTCCGCGCTGCAGGTGCACGGCGGCATCGGCTTCACCTGGGAGCACGACCTGCACTTCTTCATGAAGCGCGCCCAACTCGACCAGCTCACGTTCGGCGACTCGGCTTTCCATCGCGCGCGACTCACGGCGCTGCTCCGGCCGCGCGTCGAGGCCGGGGAGAGTGTGGTGTGAGCCCGAAAAATTTCGACCAGCCTCCCGCCGACGTCGAGTGGAACGAGTGGGGCCCGCCAGTGCGCGTCTCGATCGAGCACGGACCGGTGATGCTGTTCGCCCGGGCGGTGAAAGACGACGCCGCGGTGTACTCGTCGGAGCGGGCGGCACGCGATGCCGGGTTCGCGCGTGTGCCGGCGCCGCCCACCTACACGTTCGTGATGGCGAGTGCCGGCGCGTTCCCCGACATTCAGCCGGCCGGTGGCACGGGCTCGATGTACGCGAGCTCCGGCGCCGATGCCGCAAGTGCGTTCGCGCGCGACGGTCTGTTCCTGCACGGCGAACAGCACTTCACGTACCACCGGCCGGTGAGCGTGGGCGACGTCCTCGAGGGCCGGATGCGCACCTCGAAGCCGATCGAGCGCGTCGCCCGGCGCGGCCCGATGGAAGTCACCTATTTCCAGACGACGTGGACCGACTCCGAGGGCCGGCCCGTCGTCGACGAGCGCATCGTGTCGCTCTTCTTCCCCAACGTCTGACCGCGGACAGCCGTCGGTCGGGCTCGACCCGGGGGAGCGGCTCGAACCCGACCGAACGATCTCGTGAGCTCGGTCAGCTCGGGTCGTACTTCGTGCCGCTCGCCATCACCGCGTAGAAGTGGTTGACGCCCTGGCCGGTCACGTCGCCGGGCTTGGTGTCGTTCATCCACGTGTACAGCGGGAACCCGTTCACGGCGAGCTGCTTCGTGCCGTCGCTGAGGGTGACGGTCGAGTACTTCGACGCGACGATGCCGGCTCCGTAGGTGGGCGTCGCCGGGGCAACCAGCGGCGGCCACGCTTGCAGGCACGCACCGGTGCACGCGGGCGCGCCCGGCTTGTCGTTCTCGTCGACGTAGAGGGTCATGCCCTTGCTGTCGACGAGGATCTTGCCGAACTTCGAGTCGCCGATCGAGACCGTCGCCGGGGTCGGGGTGTTGGCGTTGGCCGCGGTGGTCCCGGGTGCTGCGGTGGTCGCGGGAGCCGCGGTCGTTGCCGGTGCAACGGTTGTCGGCGTCGTGTCGGTGCTTGCCGTCTTGGAGCTACTCGAGCATGCCGCCAACGCGATTGCCGCGAGGGCAGCCGCGGCGACGAGTCGGAGATTTGATGAACGCATCGGTGGACCTCTTTCGATTGGCTTTCCCGGGCCATTACGGACCGGGCGCGCCGGGAGTTCACTCGCGCCTCCGGCGGATCTCGTCGATCTCCTGAACTTCACGCAGGCCGCATCCGTAAACTCCGAGCGTGGCCGACTCGCAACCCGCGCTCGCGACCGACGACGGCGTCCGCGCCGTCTACGCGGCTCACGGCCCCGAGCTCTACCGCTTCGCCATGCGATCGCTGGGCGACCGCGGTCTCGCCGAGGAGGCGGTTCAGGAGACCTTCGTGCGCGCCTGGCGCGCCGCCGACCGGTTCGACGACGAGCTGGGATCGCTGCGCACCTGGCTCTTCGCGATCGTTCGGAACGTCGTGATCGACCTGTCGCGCGCCCGGGCCGTGCGCCCGGGCCTCTCCCAGGTGGACGCCGCGTCCGACGACGGGTTGTTAGTCGACGAGGCCTTCGATCGCGTGCTCACGGCGTGGCAGGTCGAGGAGGCCCTTCGGATGCTGAGCGACGAGCACCGCGCCGCGCTCGTCGAGGTTCACTACAAGGGTCGCGCGTACAGCGATGTCGCGCTGAGCCTCGGTGTGCCGGTGGGCACGGTGAAGAGCCGCGTCTACTACGCGCTGAAGGCGATGCGGCTCGCGCTCGAGGAGTTGGGGTGGACCCGTGACGACTGACGCGTGCCGCGACTGGCGCGGCGCGCTCGGCGCGGCTGCGATCGGCCGGACGGATCCGGCCGAGGAGATCGGTTTGCTCGCGCATCTCGACGGGTGCGCCGCGTGCCGCGCGGAGCTGCGCGATCTCTCGGCGGTCGCGCGTGCGCTCGGCTCGATACCGCTCGAGAACGTCACGAGTGTCCCGGCCGAGCCTTCGGGTGCGCTCGGCGAGCGGGTGCTCGAGCGCGTCGCCCACGAGCGAGAAGTCGTGCGCGGCCGGCGGGCCCGCCGGGGAATGGTCGGCGCCGGGGCATTCGCGAGCGCGGCCGCGGCCGTGGTTGCCATCGTGCTGGCGCTGGGCGGCGGCGCGACCGCCGGCACGCGGGTGGTGCTGCGGAGCACCGTCGGCGCGAGCGCCAGCGCGACGTTGCACGCCAAGCCGTTGGGCACCGAGGTCGACGTGAAGGTGTCGGGCCTCCGCGCCGGGCACTACTACTGGCTGTGGCTCACCGGCGACGACGGCCACCGGGTCGGCGCGGGAACGTTCGGCGGCACCCGGAACGCGGCCGAGCTCCAGCTGATGGCGGCGATCCCGCTCTCCGAGACCCGACGAATCTGGGTGACCGACGACAAGCGCAAGGTCGTGCTCGACGCCGCGGTCCGTTCGGGCTGACGACGTTTCGGCGTTCCCGATCTGCGCCTGGCTAGTGTCCGCGCCATGCCGCAAAACGTTCCTTCCTTCGAGTTCTCCGACCGCGCCAAGCAGGTGCGGGCCTTCGTGTTCGAGTTCTGGTGCGAGCACGGTCGCGGTCCGACCCTGCGCGAGGTGAGCGAGGCCACCGAGCTCGACCGGCGCCGGATCATCCAGGCCTACAAGGAGCTCCAGCTCGGCATCGTCATCACCGTCGACGAGA
>CAZLEC010000178.1:0-3575 GCA_964558245.1 uncultured Burkholderiales bacterium
CTGATGAACGGAGTCAGCGAGCCGCACTCCTGGTACTCGTAGCACTGCTCGTCGAGCTCGAAGTCGAAGCTGCTCACCAGCTGGCCCACTTGGTCGCCGTCGTTCTTCAGCGCGACGCCGAGCCCCATCGAGTGGGCGAGCTGGGCGATCCAGCGGTTGTAGGTGAGCTGGTCGTTCGGGGTGAGCGGGAACCCGGAGTCGTTCGAGTAGCCGTCGACGTTGTCGGGCTCCACGGCGTCGAAGCCCTTGCTCTTGCACATCGCGAACCGGGCCTTGATGGCCGGCGCGAGCAGGTTGATCTTGCGGATGTCGAGCCACCGCTCGTCGGAGAAACCGTCGAGCGTGGCGCCCCGCACCGACGCCGGGAACTTCGCCTGATCCGGGCGGAAGCTCTCCCACGACCCGACGTCGACGTAACAGATGACCTTGCGGCCGAGCTTGTGCAGCTTGTCGACGACGGCCTTCGAGTTCTCGAACATGTCGATGTCGTACACCCCGACCTTCACGCTCGTGTCGACCGGAGTGGTGAGCTGCCACTGCCAGGCCGCGCCCCGGGCCGGGTACCAACGCGTCCACACTCCCGGCGACGCCGACGACTTCGGGCCGATCCCCACGCCGTTGCGCGCCGCGACCCGGAACGTGTAGTCGCGGCCGTTGATCAGGCCGGTCACGACCGCGGTCGTCGCCTTCGAGTGGAACTCGTGGGCCTTTTGCTGTTGGGTGCCGAGGTAGGGCCACACGATGTATGCGCTCACCGGCGATCCGTTCACGCTCTTGGGCGCGGTCCACTTCACGGTCGCGCGACCGTTGCCGGCCGTGGCCGTAGGTGAGCGCGGAGCGCTGGGCGCCGACGCCCGGATCAGTGAGCCGACCCGGCGCGGCGAGTTGCCGCCCTTCGACACGCCGAGCCCGATCGCGGCCGCGACGAGCCCGATCGCGACGAGCGCGGTGACGATCCGCAACCTCGGCGTCGGTTTGCGCATGTCGAGGGCAACGCGCCGGCTAGGCGAGGTGCGTCACGAACAGGAGGGGTGCGCGGTGGAGTTGGCGGGCGAGGAGGGTCGAGGCGAACAAGATGCCGGCGATGGTCCCGATCGCGATCACGACGGACCGCGAGGCGAACGGGGTGAGCGCCAGGGTGGTGCCCACGGCCACGACGACGGCGGTGAACGCCGCGGCGGGGTGCTGGAACGTGTCGAGCAACGCGGTCTCGACCGCGAGCGTCGTGATCGCGAACAGCAGCATCATCAGCTCGAGCGCGTCGGTGACTCCCGGGCGCAGGCTCGCGAACACGGTGAGCCCGAGGATCACGATCAGCGCCGCGACCCACGTGCCGCAGAGGCGGACCGCAGCCCCGCCGAACACCTCGTGCACGACGCCGCGTGCGGTGTCGGGCGCGTTCTCGTTGAGCTCGGTCTCCGAGAAGACCCGGGGTGCGAAATGCCACAGCCCGTTGAGGTGGCTGGCCGCCCACGTCGATCCGATGAGCGCGAGCACGAGCGGGATCGCGGCGACGGTCGGCGAGAGGTTGGCCCAGGTGTGCGGGAGCAGCCAGATCAGCATGCCGAAGCCGCCGGCGACGATCGCCGAGAAGATGCCACGCGACCACGAGCACGGCCGGAGGTTCGACGGTGTCGTGGTGAGCACGGCCGCGATGACGAGCGCCGCGGTCGCGACGACGCCGACGAGCGCAGTGTCGGTGAGCGAGAGGTGGTGCGAGAGGCGAGCGACCGCGAGCACGGCCGCGAGCCCGACGTAGACCCGTGTCCAGCCCCGTTCCGCAACCGCGATGCCGCCGATCCAGATGGCCATCAGCGACGCCGCCAACATCTTGTCGCCGGCGATGACGGTCGCGCAGCAGGCCGCGACGACGACACACGAGAGCGCGCCGAGCGGGTAGCGGCGAACGATGCCGAGTCGGTCCTGGCCCGTCACGTAGCGGCGGAAGAGAAGTCCTTGCAACGCGAACCCGACGACCATCGCCGCGCGCCACGCGCCGACCGCTCCGACACCGAGCGACGCGAGCAGCCCGATGAACGCGAGCAGCGCGACGAGTCGAGCGGTCACCGTGTCGTCTTCGGAGTTGCTGAGCAGCTGCATCGTGGCGGGAAGGAGCCCGCGGTCGCGCGTGGAGTGGCGTGCGGCCTTCACCGTGGCCCGGCCGAGATCCAGCGCGCGCTCGGGCGCGATGCCGGCCGATGCCTCGAGCACGACCGCGGCTTCGAGCGCGTCGGCCGGAACCCGTCGGAGCTGTCCGCGCACGATTGCGAGCGCGTGCTCGGTACGCATGTCGCTCATGCCGCGGCCTCTGCGCTCAGGCAGAGCTCGGCGAGCAGCGACCGGTATCGCTGCACGAAGCTCTGCTCGTCGTAATCACGTTCGACTCTGCTTCGTACGCGCTCGCCGAGCATGGCCGCGAGCGGGAGATCCTGGAGCAGCATCACCACGGCGCCCGCGAGGTCTTCGACCGCGGCGGGCGGCGCGACGATGCCGCATCCTTGCAGGCACTGCGGGATGCCGCCGACCGAAGTGGCGACCACCGGCCGCGCTTCGGCCATGGCCTCGAGCGCCGACAGCGGCAGCCCTTCCGAGACGCTCGTCATGATCACGACGTCGGCGAGGCGCATCGCGCCGGAGGGATCGCTGGTGGAGCCCATGAAGCGGAACTTGTGACCGAGGTTGAGCCGGCGGTGGAGGTCGACGCACCGGCGGGCGTACGCCTCTTCACCGGGCTGCACCGGTCCGTAGTGCAAGAACGTCGCCTCGGGGACACGCGTGAGGACCTCGGCCGCGACGCGCAGCAGGGTCTCGCAGTCCTTGAGGGGGTCGATCCGCCCGACGGAGACGACGGTGAGCGTTCCGGGGAGCGGCTGGGTCGTCTCCGGCGTGTGCACGCCGTTCGGGATCGGTCGGATGCGCTGCTCGGGGACGCCGAGCGCGCGTTCCCAGGCGCGGTGCGCGCCGGTGACGGGTGAGATCACGTCGGCCGAGCCGTAAGCCGCGCGAGTGAGTGCGCGCGCGACGCGGGTTTGCACGACCCGAGCCGCCGATGTGTTCCCCGAGCGCGCGGCCGACATGTAAGCCTCGCGCACGTACACGCCGTGCTCCGTCAACAACATCGGCGTGCCGTGCAGCCGCTGGTGGACCAGCGCGGGGATCGCGGCCCAGCCGGCCGCGGTGACGTGGAGCAGCTCGCACTCCGGTGTCGGCGACGCGGCCGTGCGGGCGACCCAGAGGAGCAGTCGGTAGAGCTCGATCGCGTTCTGCAAGTCCCAGGGGAGTCGCTCACCGAGCTCGGTGTGATCCTGCGTGACCATGGGTCGCAGGGCGTTGAGGTATCGCTCGAGCGACTCCTCGCGACGGAACGACGGTGCGATCGCGTCGGGGTGCTCGCGACACCAGACGAGGCAGTCGACGAGGGTCTTCGGTTCGGCTTGCCACCCGAGGATCTCGCGCATCAGGCGCGTCGGCAGGTCGACGTCGACCTCTTGGTGGCGGCGGAACGTGAAGGGGAGGTGCTCCTTCGACCAGAGCGCGATCTCGGGCAGCAACTCGACCGACGACGGGACTTCGAA
>CAZLEC010000178.1:3585-7970 GCA_964558245.1 uncultured Burkholderiales bacterium
ACTGGGGGCTGAGCCGCAGCGATCCGGCGGTGACCGGGAGGACGAGCCAGCGAAACTCCGGCAGCGCGCGCAACAGCTGATCGCACCAGCGGCTCACACCGCCGAGCACGTAGGGATACGTGCCTTCGGTTGTCATCAGCACTCGCGGGCGCCCGGTCCCAGTGTGCCTGTCCATCGCTCTTCTACCTATCCCGTAGTGACGTTCGCGACGACCTTCGAGTCCGCGATCTCGAGTGTCCGGCCGAGTCGGCAGGACTTCATCGTGTGGCGTTTCCATCGGATCGCTGGACGCGGTCGTAGTAGCCCGAGCGGCCGAGAGAGTTGGAGGCCTCGGTCGACTTCGGCTCTTCGATCGCCGAGACGACCTCGCTCTTGGTGCCGACGGTGCTCTCGGCGCGAGCCACGCGGTCGTACACCGCGGACCGGGGAGAGTCCCACTCGGACGCACCCGGCGTGCCCTTGACGATCACCATCGGTGCGTCGCCACCCTCGGCGAGCACTTGGAGATGACGCTCGTTGCCGGCGCTCCGCGCCGACGCAACCGCGACCTCTTCGTGCGGCTCCGTCGTGTGGATCTCGTGGTGGCCGTTGTGCGACGCGCCATTGCCGTTGCCGTTGGGCAGGCCCTTGGCGGTGTTGGTGTTGGTGAGGATCGCGGTGCCGGAGACGGCGCCGGTGCCCAAGCCCTCGCGCCGGCGGCGCTCGGCTTCCACGGGCCGCTCACGGAGGCGACGGTCGATCTCGTGCAGCGGCACACCGTTGGTGAGCGATGCGGAGAGCTGCGCGGCCATGGTCTGGAGCAGCTCGCAGACCTCCACGAGCCCGCGCCGGATCATCTCGGTCTCGAGCGCGATCGCAACCGCGGAGTCGGCGCCGTCGTCGCCTCGGGCGGGGTGCTCCTCGAGCGCCGCCGCGACCTTGCGGATCTCGGCGGCCGTGCGGCTCGCCGATGCCGGACGGAAGTGCTCGCGGGCCAGCCGCTGGTTCTCCTCGCGGAGCGTGGCGACCTCTTCGGCGAGCGCGTCGATGACGTCGCGCTCTTGCCGCCGGCTCGCGCCATTGAAGAGAGCGTTCCCTCGCGACTTCTTGGACGACATCCCAACCCCCGCACATCGAGAACGACGAGCGCGGGTCTTATTCATCCCCGGCCCCACTACCGAGAATTTTTAACACAGGATCGGGGCTGTGTCATACGCGAAAGCCCTTGATTTTTGAAAACGGGCCGGGAATTTTCGGCGCTGCGACATCAGTCACACCGCGGTGTCACAGAGAGCCTGTCACAGGAAGCGACTTCGGTGTTCATTGTGCACACTCGCACCGGCGCTCACAAGACTCGATGGCCATGCTCGGTTCATCGGTGGTCCATTCGGCCTACCTTAGCGTGCGGGGGTCAAATATGGCGAAATCGCGACGCGGCAACCTCTCGAACCTCGCTGGGCTCCATTCACACCACGACCCGAGCCGAGATTAGGTGCGCAGCCGGCTACAGCGGTGGACAGTGCTGCACTCGAGCAACATCACAGCGGTTTCTCCCCACCAGCAACATGGGTGCTGTTTGATGGTTCAAAGTGATCATGCGCAGCGATGGGCCACATCGGACCGGTTCGAACGACAAAACCGCGAATGCTCAACAGGCCGGCCGATCCGATCCGGGGCCGACCGACGCGGTGCAAATGTCGTTTGGGACGCAAGAGCCGAACACCTCCTTTGCAATCAATACCAGCGATTCCGTTCGGCCGATTATCACATAGGCCGAACGGCCTAACCCGGTCGATCCGCGACTGTTTCAGCGCGTTCGGCGCCGGCGCACGGGCTCGATCGCGACGATGTAGTCGGTGAGCCGCGTGGCGATCTCGATGACCAGGCCGCCGTCGCCGAGGTCCGGGTCGGGCCAGGTCTCGGAGACCCGTCGCCAGTGGTCCGAACGCCCGAAGAATGCTCCCACCTGGGCTTCTTTGCCGACGCCCCGGCGCCAGCGCGCCTCGTTCGCGACCAGATGCGCGATGACGGCGTCGTTCTCGGCGGCCTTCGGGTACTCGGAGTGGAAGCCCACTTCGATCGCGAGCACCTCGGCCCGGCGGTCGACGTCGGGCCCCACGACCTGGGCTTCGTAGTGCTCCCGAGGCGGCGTCGCGGGCCCGAACCAGGCTTTTACGCCGTATCGATGAGCCCGGTAGTGGTGCTCGCCGAGGTCCGTCGGCGCCAGGCTTCGCAGGGCTTCACCGACCTCGTCGAAGAGCGATATTTCCACGGGCCGGAGCCTCGCCGAACCGGGCGCACGCTGCCAACCGGACCCTGAGTCTGTGTCGCGATTCCGGATCGCACGACGACATCGGCGCGCCCGAATCTCGGCTCGCCGCGGTTGCGGAGGTCGAGCGAGGCTGGTTCGATGCTGGCGCGCCGCCGGCCCGGCTGCGGCGGCCTCGACCGGGGAGAACCAACGATGCCGGACCCCGTGAGGTCGAGGGCCCGATTCTCGAAGCTCTGCCTCGCGCTGCCCGAGGTGTCCGGCGCGTACCTCCTCGCCGCGCCCAAGCGTCTGGCGGCCCGGGTCGAGCCCGACGCCGAACCATGACGCCTGCTCGCCGCTCCGACCTTTCGTCAACAGCACCGCAAACGCGGCCGCCGGCAGCCGGGTGCTGCCGGCAAAGCGGGAATTTGCTCTCGGTCGCGGCGTTCCTCGCGGCGCGCGGCGCGGAGTTCGTCGTGGTCGGCGGGTGCGCGCTGCTCCTGCACGGACGTGATCACGTGCCCGGCGATCTCGATCTCGTGCCCGAGCCCTCGGCGGCGAATCTCGGGCGGCTCTTCGACGCGCTCGATGCGCTCGGGAGCGTCGGCCGGGTCGGGCGACCCACCGACCACGTGCTCGCGACGCGTGACATCGTCACCCGGGTGACACCGGTCGGGGCCGTCGACGTGCTGCTGCGCCGCGGCCGCGCCGACCACACCGCGTTGGCGCGGACCGCCGTGTCGATACCGGTCGGGCGGCACGCGGTGCGGGTCGCGTCGATCGCCGACGTCGTGAGGCTCCGGCTTCGCTTCGGGAAGGACATGGCCGGTGCCTGATCACTGGCGGCTCGGGGTCGTCGATCGGTGCGTGCTCGAGGCCCTCGACCGGATCGGGGCGCGGCCCGACGGTCACCACCGGAAGTGCGCCAACGTCGTCGACGTGTTGGCCGAGGAATTCGGCGTCGGCCCGCGCTACGGCTACGACGCGCTGTGCCTGATGGCGCAGCCGTGGCGGGTGCACGCCCGGCTCGTCGACTTCCACGGCAACTACGGCTCGGCGAACGACATCGACCCGCCTGCGAACCCGCGGTACACCGAGGCGCGGCTGTCTCGCGCCGGTCTGGCCGCCCTGGCCGCGGAGCGCGGCGGGCCGCGGCTGCCGATCCGGCTGATCAACGGCGATCTCCACGTCGACGGGTCCGCGCCGCCCTTCTCGCCGAGCCGGGTCGTCGCGACGCTGCTCGCGCTGGTGGACGACCCGGCGCTCTCCGACCGCGAGATCGTGGCGGGCATCGGACCGCCGGAGTCGCCGACCGGATGCGAGATCGGGTGCGACGACGTCGCGCTCGCGGCCGGCAAGCCCACGGGGCTGGTCATGACCGCGCACCTGACCCACGAGCGGACAGAACGTGAGCAGCTGATCGTGTTGTCGCATCCGCCGCTGGGTATCGGCGACGCGACCATCGCGGAGGCGATCGCGGCCCGGGTCCAGGTGGCTCGGGGGAGTCGAGCGCGAGGAGACGACGCGCTCGCCGAGTTGGGTCTCGCGCTGCGAGACGTTCGCAACGAGACCCGTGACGACATGACGCGGGTCGTCGGCGTGCTGCCGGCCGGCGCCGATGCTTCGTTTCTCGAGTCGCAGATCCTCACGACCTGGGGAGTCGTGACCCGCCGCCGAGTCCGGCTCCCGGCGCCGCTGCCCCAGCTCGTGCGGGAGCTGGTCGACGCCGATGCCGCCGCGCAACGAGGGGCGCTCGCCGCACTCCTGCGCGACCTCTAATTGTCTAATTGAGCGCCGGGAGAATTGTGCTGCCGGGCGACGCGTCCGGCGCGACGGTCTGGGGCCCGGCGGGCGGCGCGACGTCGAACGCGACCTGACGGGGCGCGGTCCCCGCGAGCACGCGTCCGAACACGGCGTCGGCGAAGTGCGGGCCCACCACCACCGTGTCGGGCGCGTCGAGCTCGCGAAGCAGGTGCTCCCGGGCCCGGCGCGCGGCCTGGGGATTCGCGTCGGCGGCGAATGCCCACTCGGGATGGCTGATCTGGAGGGGGCAGTGGATCGCGTCGCCGAGCACCACCGCGCGCGCCGTTCCCGACGACACGAGGAAGGAGCAGTGGCCCGGCGTGTGCCCCGGCGTGGGCATGATCTCGATGCC
>CAZLEC010000179.1:0-7927 GCA_964558245.1 uncultured Burkholderiales bacterium
AACATCGGCGGGCGGGTGGGGACAAGATGATCGGCTCGGTGCGGGGGACGGTCGTCGAACGCACGACGAGCGGCGAAGTGCTGGTCGAGGTCGGCGGGGTGGGGTATCGCCTCAATGTTCCGCTGCGGGTGATCCCGTCGCTCGATCCGGGCGCGAACACGTTCTTGTTCACGCATCTGCACGTGCGCGAAGACGCGATGACGCTCTTCGGGTTCCCGAGTCGCGACGAGCGCGACACGTTCGAGGCGCTGATCGGCGCGTCCGGTGTCGGTCCGAAGTTGGCGCTCGCGATCTTGTCGGTGCACACGCCGAACACGTTGCGGCGGGGATTGGCCGACGACGATCTCGACGCGCTGATGTTGGTGCCCGGGGTCGGCAAGCGCACGGCGCAGCGCCTGCTCGTCGACCTGAAGGTCCGCCTCGAGGTCCCCGACCTCGATCTGGTCGAGGCGACCGGCGGTCCGGCGTCGCCCCGGGGCGAGGTGCGCGACGCGCTCGTCGGCCTGGGTTACTCGCACGAAGAGGTGCGAACGGTGATCGGCCAGCTCGCCGACGACGGCACGGTCGAAGACCTGCTGCGCGACGCGCTGAAGGTGCTGGCGGGCGCTCGATGAGCGGGCGGGTGGGCGGAATGATCATGAGCGGGCGGGTGGGCGGAATGATCATGAGCGGGCGGGTGGGCGGAGCATGAGGGAGGAGCTGCTCTCGCCGACCGCGGATCCGGCGGAGGCGGCCGAGGAGACGACGTTGCGGCCGCGCCGGCTCTCCGAGTTCGTGGGTCAGCCGCGCCTGCGCGAGCACCTGGAGATCATGCTCACGGCTTCGCGCCGGCGGGGCCAGGCGGTCGATCACGTGTTGTTCGCGGGGCCGCCGGGTCTGGGCAAGACGACGCTGGCGGGCATCATCGCGACGGAGATGGGCGCGCGGATGCAGCCCACGAGTGGGCCCGCGCTCGAGCGGGCCGGCGACCTCGCGGCGATCCTGACGAACCTCGACGATGGCGGGGTGCTCTTCATCGACGAGATCCACGGCCTTCCGCGCGCGGTCGAGGAAGTGCTGTACCCGGCGATGGAGGACTTCCAGCTCGACATCGTGATCGGGAAGGGCCCGTCGGCGCGCACCATCCGGCTCGATCTGCCGCGTTTCACGCTCGTGGGCGCCACGACGCGCACGGGGCTCATCACCGGCCCGTTGCGAGACCGGTTCGGCTTCGTCGCCCGGCTCGACTACTACGACGTCGCCGAGCTCACGACCATCGTCTCCCGCGTGGCGCAGATCCTCGGTGTCGAGCTCGATCCCGAGGGTGCGTGCGAGATCGCCTCGCGGAGCCGGGGCACTCCCCGGATCGCGAACCGGCTGTTGAAGCGGGTCCGCGACTACGCGGAGGTTCGTGCCGACGGGCGGGTGACGCTCGAGACGGCTCGCGACGCGTTGGCGTTGTTCGAGGTCGACGAGCTCGGGCTCGACAAGGTCGACCGGGCGATCCTGGTGGCGCTCTGCAAGACGTTCGCGGGGCGCGCGGTGGGTCTGGGAACCCTGGCGGTGGCGGTCGGGGAGGCGCCGGAGACGGTCGAGGACGTGTACGAGCCGTTCCTGCTCCAGTGTGGTCTCCTGGAGCGCACGCCGAGAGGCCGGATGGCGACGGCGTCGGCGTTCGAGCACCTCGGGTTGCACGATCCGCCGGCGCCGGGCGAGGCTCCCAACCTGTTCTGATCGCGCACGACGTCTCTCGTGGCGACCCGACGACCCGAGGAACGAGATGCCGGACGCGAGTGCTGCCGAGGAAGTCGTCCGCTACGAGGTGCGCGATCGTGTCGCGCACGTGACGATCGCGAACGGCAAGGCCAACGCCCTGTCTCCGGCGGTGATCGCCGGGCTCGAGGCGGCCCTGACCCGTGCCGAGGACGCGGGCGAGGAGCAGGTGGGCGCGTTGCTGATCGCCGGTGCGCCGGGGATGCTGTCGGGGGGCTTCGACCTGGCGGTGATGCGGTCTAGCGCGGCGGCGGCGGGCAAGCTCGTGACCGACGGCGGCGCCTTGATCACGCGGCTGTTCGGCTCGGAGGTCCCGGTGGTCATCGCGTGTTCGGGGCACGCGGTCGCGGCGGGGGCGCTGCTGTTGTTGGGCGCCGACGCCCGTATCGGCGCCCGGGGCGCGTTCCGCATCGGGCTGATCGAGACGCAGATCGGTCTGGTGCTGCCGCGGTGGGCGGTAGAGCTGTCGCGGGAGCGCCTGTCGCCCCGCCAGTTCCAGTTCGCGACCGTCGGCGCCCAGATGTACGACCCCGACGGTGCGGTGGCGGTGGGCTTCCTCGACGGGGTCGTCGAGCCCGATGCCCTCGACACGAGCGCGGCCGAGGAGGCCCGGCGTTGGGCCGAGCTGCCCCGGGCCGCGTACCGGGGGCAGGTGCGCATGAACCGTGGTGACGTGCTCGGACGCCTCGCCGACGCGATCGCAGCCGACCGCGGGCGGACCTTCGACGTGCCCGCGTGACAGGGAACCGCTGGTCAGGGGTGGTAGCGTCTCCTCCGCTTCGCCACTCGTCGGGCCTTGTCGTATCGGGCCTCCGGCCACTCTGAGGGAACGTTGTTACCGCTCGGTATCGTCTGGCTGGTCCTCATGGTGGGGGCCTTTTACATGTTGCTCTGGCGTCCCCAGCAGCGTCGGATCGCGATGGTGCGCGATCTCCAGAGCCAGGTGCAGGTCGGTGACGAGATCCTCACCACGAGCGGGATCTACGGGCGGATCACGAGCCTGGGCGAGTTCGACGCCGAGCTCGAGATCGCGCCGGGCACCGTCATCCGCGTCGCGCGGGGAGCGATCGGCCAAGTGATGACCGAGCCGGACGCCAGCCTCGACGCCCACGGCGAGGCCACGGAGGCCGGCTGAACCGTGCGCCGCCGTGTCATAGGGCTGATTCTCATCGTCGTCGCGATCTTGGGCGTGTTCGTGGCGACCGTTCTCTCGAGCAGCCGTCCCGTGCTCGGCCTCGACCTCCAGGGCGGAATCTCGATCGTGCTCTTCCCGGTGAAGGGCTCCGACCTCAACTCGCTGAACACCGCCGTCGACGTGATCCGCAACCGCATCGACGGTCTCGGTATCGCGGAGCCCGACGTGCAACGCCAAGGCGGCACGATCGTCGTGAACCTCCCGGGCGTCAAAGACCGGGCGAAGGCCGAAAGCCTCGTGGGGGAGACGGCTGAGCTGCGGTTCCGACCGGTCCAGTACTCCGGCTCCAATCCGTTGATCTTCCCGTTCACGTCGACCGCGACCTCGACCACGGTGAAGGGCGCGACGACCACGACCGCCAAGGGCGCGACCACCACGAGCGGCGCGGGCGCGTCGACCACGACGGGTAAGGGCGCCACGACCACGACCGGCGCGAAGGCCGGGAACCCGACCGCGTCGTCGACGTCGGGGCCGAAGTCGTCGACCACCGGTCACGCAGCGGGCGTCCGGACGATCGACACCGCGCCGATCGTGGCCCGCTTCGCGGCGACCACCCCGACCGCGGCCGCGACGACCCCGACCGCGGCGGCGACCACGCCAACTGCGGCCGCGACCACACCGACAACCGCGGCGGGGATCACGCCCACCACGATCCCGAAGACGACCACGACCGTTCCGGCCACGTTCCCCGGCTGCGCCGCGCTCATCAAGCAAAGCCCGAAGGACACCGACGCGGCCCAGGAGGTCGTGCTTCCCGACCGCCAGCACACGTCGTGCTACGTGCTCGGACCGGCGATCGTGACCGGTAAGAGCATCAGCTCGGCGAGCACGCTGTACGACTCCACGCAGGGGCAGTGGTCGAGCAACGTGCACTTCAAGAACAACGACTTCCTCACGAAGATCGCCGGCCCGTACGTCCAGAAGCAGGTGGCCATCGAGCTCGACGGGGTGGTGCAGTCGGCGCCGACGATCGACCCCGGCATCACCGGTCGCGATGTGGAGATCACGGGCAACTTCACGCAGAGCCAGGCGAACCAGCTGTCGCTGGTGCTGAAGTACGGCGCGCTGCCCGTGCAGTTCGATCCCAACAAACAGACCGTGCAGAGCGTGTCGCCGACCCTCGGACGCGACCAGCTCACGGCCGGCATCGTGTCGGGCCTCATCGGCCTGGCGCTCGTCGCGCTCTACATGTTGCTCTTCTACCGCCTGCTCGGGCTCGTCGTGATCGTCGGTCTCGGGCTCACCGGGATGCTGTTCTTCGCCGCGGTGTCGTACCTGTCGAGCGCGCACGGCCTCACGCTGTCGCTGGCCGGGGTGACGGGCATCATCGTGTCGGTCGGTGTGACCGTCGACTCGTACGTCGTGTACTTCGAGAGACTGAAAGATGAGGTCCGCACGGGCAAGACCGTGCGCTCCTCGCTCGAGCCCGGCTTCGTGCGGTCGTGGCGCACGATCGTCGCGGCCGACCTCGTGTCGCTCATCGGCGCCGGCGTGCTCTACGTATTCGCGACCAGCTCGGTGCGAGGCTTCGCGTTCTTCCTCGGGCTGTCGACAGCGATGGACCTGTTGCTCGCCTACTTCTTCATGCACCCGATGGTCTCAGTGCTCTCCCGGAGGCCGGCGCTCGTGCGTATGCCGGGAGTCGGGATCGCGGCCGCACTCGACGTCGCCGGGGCGACCGCGTGACCGCGACCACCACGCCCCGGACCGCGTCCGCGGCACCTGAATCGGTGCCCGGTGTCGACCGCCGCCACCGCCCCTCCGACTTCTACCACGAGCGCACCAACTTCCAGTTCATCAAGCACACGCGGCGCTGGGCGATCCTGTCGGGCACCCTGCTCGTTCTCAGCATCGTGGCGCTGTTCGCTCGCGGCCTCAACTTCGGCATCGACTTCGAGGGCGGCACGTCGTGGCAGGTGCAGATGGCGCACGGCCGCGCCGCGCACGTGGCCGACGTGCGCAACCTGCTGGGGCCGCTTGGTTTCTCGAACGCGACGGTCAGCATTCTTTCGGGCGCGAGTGGCCGCAGCGTCAACGTGCAGGCGCATCTCGTCGCCGACCCGATCAAGGCCATCGACGACGCGCTCGCCCTCTACGGCGGTGTCACCGAAGCCGACGTGCTCTTCCAGCCCGCCAAGGTGGGCGGCACGTTCACCCTCACGACCGCGTCGAAGGTCAAGCCGACCGAGACCGGTGTCAACGCCGCCCTCACCAAGACCGAGTTGCGGGGCCAGACAGTGAAGGTCTCCGGGCGAGACGTGACGGTCACGGCCAAGACGCTGCCCGTGAGCCCGACGGAGAAAGTCGCCGACACCCTCGCCCGGTACGCCGGCACCAACTCACAGGCGGTGAGCATCTCGACCGTCGGCCCCACGTGGGGCCACACCGTGAGTCACAAGGCCGAGCAGGCGCTCGTCTATTTCTTCATCCTGCTCGCGCTGTATCTCTCGATCCGCTTCGAAGCCAAGATGTCGGCGGCCGCGATCATCGCGGTGATCCACGACATCATCTTCACGGTGGGGGTCTACGCGCTGTTCCACTTCCCGGTGACGCCCGCGACGATCACGGCGTTCCTGACCATTCTCGGGTTCTCTCTCTACGACACCGTGGTCGTGTTCGACAAGGTGCGGGAGAACCAGCGGGTGCTCACCGCCACCGGCCGGACCACCTACAGCGAGATGGTGAACCGGTCGCTCAACCAGGTGCTGATGCGGTCGCTGTCGACGTCGTTCGTCGCCTTGATGCCGGTGCTGTCGCTCCTCATCGTTGGCTCGGGGATCTTCGGAGCGAAGTCACTGGAAGAATTCGCGCTGGCGCTCGCCGCGGGACTGTTCATCGGCTCGTACTCGTCGATCTTCGTCGCCGCTCCGATCCTGGCGTGGTGGAAGGAGCGCGAGCCGCAGTACCAGGCGCTCGCGGAACGTCGCGCGCGCGGGGGTGCGGCGCCCGCGCCGGCGCCGGCGCGCAAGGCCCCGGTGCGCCCGGAGCCCGAGCCGTTGGCGCCGGTCGGCGCTGTGTCCGACGCCGCGGCCGCCGCCGACGCCGGCGAGGTCGACGAAGTCGCACGGCGCGGGCTCGGAGTCGCCGGCCCGCCCGCGGTCGGACGAACGATCCAGCCGCGGGCGCGCCAGCAGCGCCGCCGCAAACGCAAGTAAGGCGCCACGGGTCCACAGGTCGAAGGCGCGCAGGGACAGCGGTACCCTTGAGGCGTGGCTGACACTTCGGCGTTGCGGGCGTTGGTACGCGACATCCCCGACTGGCCCCAGCCGGGGATCGTCTTTCGCGACATCACGCCGCTGCTGGCGGCGCCCGACGCGTTCGCGCTGACGGTCGACGAGCTGGCGGCGCCGTACGCCGACGAGCCGATCGACAAGGTGATCGGCATCGAGGCGCGGGGCTTCGTGTTCGCGGCGCCGGTGGCCTACCGGCGGGGCGCGGGATTCGTTCCCGTGCGCAAGGCCGGCAAGCTGCCGTGGGAGATCGAGCGCGAGGAGTACGCCCTCGAGTACGGCACCGACCTGCTGGAGCTCCATCGCGACGCCGTCCACCCGGGCGAGCACGTGCTCATCGTCGACGACGTGATCGCGACGGGCGGCACCGCCGCCGCGACCGCCCGGCTCGTCGAGCGCCTCGGCGGCGTCGTGGCCGGCTTCACGTTTCTGCTCGAGCTGGTCGATCTCGGGGGCCGCGCGCAACTCGATGGCCGGAGAGTGCACGCAGTGCTCCGGTATGAGTAGCACCGACACCGCGACCGTCGATCGGGCCGTCCGCCCCCTGATCGATCGGGTCCTGGCGCGCCGGCCCGATGCCGACGTCGCGCTGATAGATCGGGCGTACGTAGTGGCCCGCGACGCGCACCGCGACCAGATGCGCCGCTCCGGCGACCCGTACATCGCGCATCCGTTGGGCGTCGCGATGATCCTCGCCGACCTCGGCCTCGACGACATCACCCTGGCCGGTGCCCTGCTCCACGACGCGGTCGAAGACACCGCGCTCACGCTCGAAGACCTCGTCGGCCAGTTCGGCGACGACGTCGGCGCGATCGTCGACGGCGTCACCAAGCTCGACCGGCTCGAGTTCGACTCCAAGGAGGCGCAGCAGGCCGCGACGATGCGCAAGATGCTCGTCGCGATGGCCAAGGACGTGCGCGTCCTGCTGATCAAGCTCGCCGACCGGCTGCACAACATGCGCACGATCGCCTCGCTGCCCGAGGCGAAGCAGCGCCGCATCGCGCAGGAGACGCTCGACATCTACGCGCCCCTCGCACACCGGCTCGGCGTGCAGGAGGTGAAGTGGCAACTGGAAGACCTCGCGTTCGCGGTGCTGTACCCGAAGCGGTACGTCGAGATCGAGGCGATGGTGCTCTCGGCTGCGGGGGAGCGCGAGCAGTACATCGAAGACGTGCTGGAGGCGGTGCGCGCCCGGCTCGACCAGTTGCACATCCACGCCGAGGTGCGCGGCCGGCCGAAGCACTACTGGTCGATCTACGAGAAGATGGTCGTGCGCGGCAAGGAGTTCGACGAGATCAACGACCTCGTCGGCGTGCGCGTGATCGTCGACTCGGTCAAGGACTGTTACGGCGCCCTTGGTTCGATCCACGCGCTCTGGCGGCCGGTGCAGGGACGCTTCAAGGACTACGTCGCGATGCCCAAGTTCAACCTCTACCAGTCGTTGCACACGACGGTGGTGGGCCCGGAGGGACGCGCGGTCGAGTTCCAGATCCGCACGAGCGAGATGCACCGCCGGGCCGAGTACGGCGTCGCCGCGCACTTCGGCTACAAGGAGCATCGCAATCCCACCGAGGATCTCGTGTGGCTCCAGCGCATCGTCGACTGGCAGCAGGACACCACCGATCCCGGCGAGTTCATGCAGAGCCTGAAGATCGACCTCGAGCAGGACGAGGTGTTCGTCTTCACGCCGAAGGGCCGGGTCATCACGCTCGCGACCGGCGCGACGCCCGTCGACTTCGCGTACGCGATC
>CAZLEC010000180.1:0-4806 GCA_964558245.1 uncultured Burkholderiales bacterium
TCGGCGTTCCTGGACACACGATTCCGAGATCTCGTGCTCGATAATCGACTCGACTCCGGACCACCGCGACCCCGCCGATCCGGCCGGCCTCGGGGACGGCGCCCGTCGGTTTGCTCGAGACATGCGGCTCCGACTGTGGCGCGAGCACCTCGAACGCGCCGACGACAACGACACGGATCTCCTCGATCCGACCGAGGGCTTCGCGGCTCTGGCCCGATCCGCCGCGGAGCTCGACCAGTGGCATCGAGGCGACATGAGCGCGCCGCGACCGTCCGGCCACCTCCGACGGCACGACCCCGAACACGTCACCAGATGGGAGAGATGGTCAGCCTCCGCGCTCTACCGCGTCGTGCTCGACCCCGACGGACGACCACGCCCGCTACGACACACGGACAACGTGTAGGGGCCCCGCAGCATCGCGGATACGGTTCTTCGCTCTGAGCGAGTCGATCGGACAAAGAGTCGACGTAGGTGTACGGTTGGCACCAACACGGAGTGAGAAACCCGCACCGTGTTGGACTCTGCCCTTAGCGTCGGCACCCTCCCGGGAGCGTTGCTCCGGACCCTGGTAGCGCAGCAAGCGAATGCGCTCGCCGCCAGGGAGGTCTTCGATTACCAAGCCATAAGAACGTCGGCTGGTCGGATTACGTCTGCCCTGGGCGGACCCTCGGTGATTCCCTGAACCACGCTCGGGGTACCACGATTCGCCGATGGCTCTCGCCTAAGTCGTCGGCGCCGCGTGGCGCGCGTCCCGGATTCGGAACGCACAACCTCAAGAAGAAGAAGGAGCGAACTCATGTACATCGGAGTAGGCACCGTCGTTGTGATTCTCGTCATAGTCCTCCTCGTCGCGATGATGCGGCGCGGCAGCCACGTCTAGCTATCTACGCCGGCCGGGATCGGGCGTTGGGTGCCAAGGTTCGTCTCGGCCGAGTCCGGGTACGACCGTTCTACCGAAGGCGGCCCTCGACCGGTCGATCAACCTCGAACGATGAGCGTGACCGATCACGCAGGAGAACCGACGAGCAGTTCGCGCCACGTCTGCACTCTTCGATCCTGACCGCAAGGGCCCATGTACGTCCCCCTATCCCGAAACGAGGTTCAGCTATGGCAACGACCGACAAGGCGAAGAACACAGCCCAACAAGCGAAGGGCAAGGTCAAGGAAGCGGCCGGCAAAGTGACCGGTAACGACAAGCTCCAGAACAAGGGCAAGGCCGACCAACGAAAGGGCGACCTGAAGCAGGCCGGAGAGAAAGTCAAAGACGCTTTGTCGTTCAAGAAGTAGCCACATCGACGGCGAAGCGAGCAATCGACTGTCACCGCCGCGAGCGTGCGAAGACCAGCCCGCAAGCAGTTGGACGCCAGCTCGAAATGCGCAAGCCAATCAAAGGAGTTGCCATGACGGACATCATCGAGTTGGTTTTGCAAGACCATCAGGCGGTCGCGGCGTTGTTCGACAAGCTGCAGGCCGCGAAAAGTGCCGCCGACCAGACCGCACTGTTCGCGCAGGTGAAGGACGCGTTGGAGCATCACGCTTCAGCTGAGGAAAAGGTCCTGTACCCGCGGGTCCGCAAAGAGGTGCCCGACGGTCGGGAAGAGTCGAAGGACGCGATCGAAGAGCACGACCAGATCCGTGAGGCGCTCAAGGAGGTCGAGGAGCACGACGCCGGTACTGCCCTGTTCGGGCTGGCAGTCGATCAGCTCGTAGCCACCACGAAGCACCACGTCGGTGTGGAAGAGGCCGAGCTCCTTCCCGACTTCCGCAAGAACAGCGAAGCGGGCGAGCGCGAAGAACTCGGTCGCCGCTTCGAAGACGCCAAAACCAAGGCTCCGGCTTCCTGACGGCGGTACTGATCGTGGTTGGTGCGCCGAACCCCCCTTCGGCGCACCAACTCGATTCGAGGAGGACGTCGGTGGGTAACAGCGTGCTTATGACGACCGCGAGATCAATTCAACGTCATCGAAGTGGTCACGCGGACGTTCGGGCGCGGTCGTGACCCTCACGGCGTTTGCATTGAACTGCTCGCTCAAGTCGTCGGACGAAGCGTCGAGTACCGACAAGTTGCTCGGGGAAGTGCTCGCAGCACTCGCGGAGCACGGCGTCTCGGCGTCGGGGACGGTGCGCATCGCCGATTGCGACGTCCGCGCGGGCGTGTCCTCGGACGAGGGCGACGGCGACGAGTGGCCGGCTTTGCGTCAGCAAATTCTCGACGCCGACATCTTCGTGCTGGGAACGCCGATCTGGATGGGTCACCCATCGAGCCATGCGCAACGCGTCCTTGAGCGCCTCGACGCCTTTCTCGGAGAGACCGACGCGGCTGGTCGGATGGTGTCTTTGGATCGGGTCGCGATCGTCGCGGTTGTTGGCAACGAGGACGGCGCGCACCACGTCGCGGCCGAATTGTTCCAGGGACTCAACGATGTCGGGTTCACGATCGCGTCCGGCGGCATGACGTACTGGGTCGGGGAAGCGATGCACAAGACCGACTACAAGGACTTGCCGTCGGGCAGCGCCAAGACCGATCAGGCAACCAAGACCGCAGCGGCAAACGCCGCGCATCTAGCCCGCCTGTTGGGCGACGCGCCCTACCCGAGTTGAGTCGCGCCGTGTCCGTCGTCAGCGATCAACCCGTCGACGACTCCCACCTGTCGCGTCGACGCGACCTCGCGGTCGTGGTGTCAGGACCGCGTTTACCGACGTCGCGTGGTCCGCTCAGCGCGACCGTGTTGTCGGCACTCCGACAACGGCCGGGTTCCCTCGGTCGAACGCCGCCCCTGGCGGGTGTCGACGGACTGGGCGACGACGATCTGCAGCTCGCGCTCTATTGCTGTTACGAGTTCCTGCATCGTTTGCGCGACGAGATCGGGCCGTCGCCCGACGACGTGCGTGGCGATGTCGCCGCTTCGCTGATGGAGATGGTCACCGGCGCTTCCGGCCCGTCCCTCTCGACGTTCTTGCTCGAGTTGGGGACCTTGGATCAGCTCCGGGAGTTCTGTGTTCATCGCTCGGCGTATCAGCTCAAGGAGGCCGACCCACACACCTTCGCGATCCCGAGACTGTCGGGTGACGCCAAGGCGGCGATGGTCGAGATCCAAAGCGACGAGTACGGCTCCGGCCGTGCCGCGGACATGCACTCCGTCCTGTTCGCAAAGACGATGACCGCGCTGGGGCGCGATCCCATGTACAGCGCCTACCTCGACCGGCTTCCCGGAACCACGTTCGCGACCGTCAACCTGGCGTCGATGTTCGGCCTGCACCCCCGTTGGCGCGCCGCGCTGGTCGGTCACCTCGCAGTGTTCGAGATGACCTCGGTCGAACCGATGGGCCGGTACAGCGCGGCCCTTGCGCGCATGGGTATCGGTCCGGAAGGGCGCCGGTTCTACGACGTCCACGTCGCCGCCGTCGTCCGTCACGGTCGCATCGCACTCGAGCGGATGGTCGCCGGACTCATCGACACCGAACCGCGCCTCGGTGCCGACGTGCTCTTCGGCGCCGCGGCCGTCCTGCTCGTCGAAAAACATTTCGCCCGCGACCTCCTCGACGCCTGGGCGACGGGCCGCTCCTCACTCCTTCCCCACACACCGATAGACCGTGCCCGAATATCACCAACGTCGTACACCGGATACGGCGCGACCAGATCGCATCCAACGTCGAGCGCCCGCGTCGTTCAAGGCGGAGCGCGCTGATGGCGATCAAGTCGGACGATCAGGCGCGGTCCGTGGCGACCGACGCGAACGCAGACCGGTCGAGGCCGACGTCGGAACTTGATCTGACGACGGCGGGTGAGGGGCCGGTCTGGCGTCAATACCTGCGGGCCATGGGACCGGGCCTGGTGACCGGTGCGTCCGATGACGATCCGTCTGGGATCGCGACCTACTCGCAGGCGGGGGCGCGATTTGGTCTGGCGTTCTTGTGGACCGCGCTGTTGACATTGCCGTTGATGGCCGGCGTCCAAGAGATCTGCGACCGTACCGCACTTGCGACCGGAACCGGTCTTGGCGAGCTCGCCGTCAAGCGTTTCCACCGACCCGGTCGAATCATTCTGGCGGTGCTCCTGATGGCACTGCTCGTCGCCAACGCCCTCAACATCGCCGCCGACCTTGTCGCGATTGGCTCCGGCATGCAGCTCCTCCACGCCGGGCCGACCTGGCTATGGGCGCTCCTTGCCGGCGTCCTCATCACGATGTTGTTAGTGATGGGCTCGTTCGCCCGGATCGCGCTCGTCTTCAAAGTGCTGTGCGCCGCGCTGTTGACCTACCTCGTCGTGGCAGTCCTTGTGACGCATCAGTGGACCAGTGTCCTCACCCACACCCTCATCCCACATGTCCAGTTCAACAACGCCTACCTCGCACTGTTGGTAGCGGTACTGGGTACAACCATCTCGCCGTACCTGTTCTTCTGGCAGAGCGCCCATCGCCTCGAAGAAATGCGCGACGAACCCGAAGGCGGCGCCCAGGCCGAACCGCTCACAGACAAGAGTCCCGCACAAGCCCAGCGCAAGCAACGCACCAGCCGACTTGACGTCTTCGCGGGCATGACCTTTTCCAACTTGGTCATGTTCGCGATCATCGTCGCGACCTCCCAGACCCTCCACGCCCATCACAAGACCAACATCCAAAGCGCCGCGCAAGCAGCCGAAGCACTCAAACCCTTCGCCGGCCACTTCGCCAGCGCGCTGTTCGCGCTCGGGTTCATCGGCAGCGGCCTGTTAGCGATTCCGGTCCTCGCCGGAGCCGGATCGGTCGGCCTCGCCGGACTGCTCGACAAGCAATGGGGGTTCTCACGGTCCGTCCGCAAAGCACC
>CAZLEC010000180.1:4906-7919 GCA_964558245.1 uncultured Burkholderiales bacterium
GGCGTCTGGATACCCGTTGAGACGTCACATCAAAGGAGTCCAGCATGGGAATGATCCGAAAGACCTTGTCGGTCGGAACGCTCGGCGTCGTGTCCTTCCGCAGCAAGAACGAGAGACTGCGACGAGCCGAGCGATCCCAGCACGACGCAGAGGCGTCCCTCGAAGGGGAGCACGCCGCGCGTGTGGCCGCCGAAGACCGTGTCTCCGGGTCGGAGAAACGGGAGAAGCGAGCGAGCGCGCACGCCGCTCAAGCGGGCAGGCGTCTCGAGCGGTCCAAGCGGCGGAGCCGACGACATCACAAGAGTGAGGCCACACGAGACGTGCTCGCAGCGGTCGAGCCGATCGTGCACAGCGGGATCGACGACATACGGGACGCGAGTACACATGCGGCCGAACGGAGTCGCCGGGCCGGCCGCCGTGCCCGCAAGACCGCCACCCGATCGATGCGCCGGGCGAAGGAAAGCGCCGCTCCGCATGCCGCGTCGGTCGCCGCCCGAGCCGCAGATGTGCTCGATCACCTCACCGCGCCGGACGAGAACTGATGTTGACGTTGGAGGTGCGATGAGACCCGTGACCCTCCTGATCGGCTCGGCGTGTGTCGCTGTGGCCCTCGCTGGCTGTTCGGCATCGGCGACCGCCAAAAAGGATGTGACGATCACCGCCTGTACGTCCGGCCCGGCCGGTGGTCACCCAACCGCGTCGGGCCGGATCGTGAATCACAGCAGCAAGTCGAGCGTGTACACGATCCACGTGAAGTTCAGCGATTCGGCTGGCAACGGCGTCGGGGACGGCTTGGCTGCCGTCGCCAAAGTGGACCCCGGCACAACAGCAAGGTGGCACGCAACCGGCAGCGTCAATGCCAAAGGAGCACTGAAGTGCAAGTTGTCCTCCGTCACCCGGAACGCCGTGCCGTGACCCGACTCCCCGTACATGGCACGCGCCGCCAAACCGCGACGAGTGCTAGCGCCAGCTGTTGTGTCGTGGCGATCGGTAGCGGTGCGGCTCGACGAGTTATGCACGTAGGAGGTGTACGCTAAGGGTGACGCGGTGCGGACCATGTACCGCGTTGGTCACCGCCTACAGCCCACGAAGGGCTTGGTGGTCTCCGTTAGGCGTTGCTCCGGACCCTGGTAGCGCAACCGCTCAGTATCCGAGAGACGCCTAGTTCGGGTCGGACGATCGCACCGGTTGTTGCCCGTTCGGGCTCGACGCCTCCTCACGATGGAGGAACGTCATGTCGACGCTCGCGTTCTCTGTGATGACTTATGACTGACAGTTCAGCGCGGACGGCAACTCCGGCGTCTGAACATCCGCTGGGACAACCGCGTCCCCAACTGACCTCGGTTCCGGCGCGGCGTCGCGGCTTGCACGAGCGGGCCTCGACGCGGCTGCTCGCCACGATCGGCGTCGTCGGCATTGCCACCATCTTGGGCGCCGTGCTCGTGAGCCAGAACGTCGCTGGCTGGATCGTCGGCGTGGCCGTCGGGCTCATGTCAGTGATCCTGACTGGTCGCTTGTGGTCGCGACAGGCCTAGGCGCGCTTCACCGACCAATTCGTTTCGAGTGCAGAGAGGACAGGGTATGGATCCCAACACTGATGATCTCAACGGCCGCATCAAGGAAACGGGGCGATTTCCCCGAATAACGAACGCCTGAAACGCCAGGGGCGGACTGACCGCAAGGCCGCGGCAATGCCAAGGAATCCAGCGACATCAAGGACATGAGCTACCCGCAAGACAAGCACTGAAGAACCCAGGACGCGCAAGACGCATTCTCAGGAGGAGAGCCATGAGTGTTGTGGAACATCATGATGTGGTCGAGACGGGCGATACGCGGACCGACACCCGCGTCGCGACATCGCGGTTGGTGGTGAGCCCCGGACAGATCATCGCTGGGGCCCTCGGTCTGGTTGTCGCGGTGATCGGGGTCATGACCGTGACCCGCGGTGGTATCGACGGCTCGATGAATGTCCCGATGGTCCGATCTGCCGGCCTCGACCAGAGCGCGATGCTCGGCGCGATCGAGCTCGGTCTCGGTCTGTTGCTGATCCTCGGAGCGTTGAGCTCAGCCGCACGCGGACTGATCGTCGGGATCGGTGTCGTCATGGTGCTCGGCGGAGTGCTGATCGGCGCAGCCGGACCGACCATCTTGCGTGACGTCGGAACAGTCCACGGAACCGGTTGGGTGATCATGATCGGCGGCATTATCGCCATTGTCGCCGGCAGCCTCGGTCGAATCATCCGCACGCGCCACACCGTCAAGACCACCTGAACCAACAAGAGAGCGTGAGCACATGATCATCCTCGGCATCATCCTCCTCCTACTCGGTGTCGTCACCGGCATCCCCATCTTGTGGACGATCGGCGTGCTACTCGTCATCGTCGGTGCGATCCTCTGGATCCTCGGAGCCGCCGGCCGTGAAGTCGGCGGGAGACGCCACTACTACTAGAACCAAGCCAGACAACGGAAGAAACTGACGACACGGGTCATGTGACGCCTGACCGAAAAGGCAGCGTCAATGATCAGGCATATGCCGTCGTCGTAACGCTGCAATCACGCGAACGAGCCCGAGACCCAGGCCTTTTCGCCCCACATGAAGGGCAGGCAAAGATGCTGGGAACAAGTAGTGCCGTCGGAGTTGTAGCCGTGGTCGTGGTGATTGTCGCGATCGCCGGGATCGCGCTCGCTGCGAAACGCCGCAAACAAACGAGAACCGAAGCGCGCCGTCGCGAGGCCAGCGACGCTCGCGACCTCGCCAAGGTCAGCAATCTCGAGGCCGACCGTCAGACCGCCGAAGCTGAAGAGCGTGCCGCGCGCTCGAAGCGCGAGGGCCTCGCGGCCGAACAGCAACAGCTCGCCGCTACGGCGACGCGATCTTCCGCGCGAGACCTGCAATCACGTGCCGACGAGATCGACCCCGACGTCTAGGACACTTGGGCGCGGCGAGATCCGGGAGATCCTCTCATCGCCAATGGTGGAATCGTCCATGACGATACCGGGGAGGTTGCACGCC
>CAZLEC010000181.1:0-7903 GCA_964558245.1 uncultured Burkholderiales bacterium
GGATGAGCGACTCCATGCAGATCGAGTCGCTGTGGACGTTCAACGAGAAGTTCCAACCGGAATGGCACCCGCGCTACGCGTGCTACGACTCGCCGGAGCACTTGCTCGCGGCGTCGATCGCGGTTGCCCGGGCGGAGTCGTTCTGGGAGCTGCCGGTGATCGGCCGCTTCTTCGGGCCGCGTGGCTCCGAGGGCGAAGCCGACGGTCGCCCCCGCCAGCTCCCGGTTGCCGACGGCGACCCGCCGCCCGCTCCCGCCGCGCCCGCGCCGGCCTCGGGCGAGGCCGGGTCGTAGCGATCGCTTCGTCGCGCCCGGGCCGGGGAGCGAGCGCGGCCGCTCAGGATCCGGTGATGCTCAGGATCTGGAAGTTCTGACCGTCGAAGAACAGCGTGGCGACGTACTGGCCGTTCACGGTGCTGCCGCCGGCCGACGCCAGCGAGTAGCTGCCGGTGACCGTGAAGTCGCCCTGGTCGGCGTTGAACGTGACGGTCGCACCGTGCGCGGGGTCACCCACGACGCTCCACGGTCCGCTCGCGGCGTCGGCGGGCAGGCTGCAGACCGGACCGGGAACGGTCGGGTCGGCGGCGGGTGTGACGCACTCGCCGAAGCCGGCCTGGAGCACTACGAGCGGCGCGCTGTCGCCGACGCCGGCGGGTCGCCGGAGGGGCGGCACGGTGACACCGGGCAGCAGGTGGCCGACGGCGGATCCGCTGCTGAAGGTGATGTTCGTGAACGACGAGCCGTTCCAAGTCATCGTCGCGGCCGCGATGCCGCCGCTGTAGGTGCGGTACGGCTGAGCGCCACCGGTCTGCGTGTACGACCCGCTCATCTGGAAGGGCTCGTACACGGTGACGGTGGTCGCGGGCCCCGACTTGTTCGGCCCTCCGGGGTGAACCCGGGCGACGACGACGGCGTCGGACTGGGTCGCGCTCACGAGCGACCACTGCACCGACTGCGCCGGCGCGCTCGCGTCGGCGGCGGTCGCGATCTGCGGGCAACCCGCCGGGCTGAGCGTGTCGGCCTGCGCGCAGTCCCGGAGCTGCGCGGTGGTGGCCGCGGCCGCCAGCCGCCGCCAGTTGTTTGGGTATCCGGCCGGCGTGTTGGAGCTGTTGTTGGAGGGCGGCGGGCCCGGCTTCCTCGGCTTGATTCGCTTCGGCGGAACTGTCGGCCGGGCCTTCGCGATCGGCGGCTGCACCGATTGGACGCTCGGAGCCGGCGGCGGCGTGTGATGCACGACGACGTGCTGTACGACCTTCGGCTTGGCCGGAATGGTCGTGACGGTCACGTGGTGCGTCGTGGTGGGCGCGGGCCGCACGACGACGGTCGTGGGCGTGGTCGGCTTCGGTGCGCTCGCGGCCGACTTGGGCGCCGGAGGCGTGTGATGGGGCTGCGGGACGCCCAGCGTGTGCGCGATCGACTCGGTGATGTGCTGGAGGGGCGCCGGGAGAGCGCCGGCCGCGCTGAGCCCGCAGCTCGCGAGCGTGCCGCACACCGCGAGCAACACGAACGCGGCGCGCCGCGGGCGAGGCAACGCGGCGCGCGTCTTGGCAAAGCGCGGCGTCGCGAGGAGTTGCGCTTCGAACACCATCATGTCGACGTGGTTCTCGACGAGCTCCTCGCGGGGCATGACGAGCAGCTCGGACCGCAGCTCGTTCAGCGCCGGCGCGGCGGCCGAGCGTGCCGAGTGGTCGCCCGACCCGAACGGGATGCGTCGACGGGCGCTCATCGAACAGCCTCCCCGGTCACACGGTTCGCCAGTGCGGCGAGCGCACGGCGATGCGTGGTCTTCACGGCTCCCGGCTTCTTGCCGAGCACATGGGCGGTGTCGGCGACGGAGAGGTCGGCGACGTCGCGCAACAAGACGACCGAACGCTGGTCGGCGGTGAGCGTCTCGAGCGCGCGCACCGCCGGCGACGCGCTGATGCGGTTGAGCACCTCGTCGTAGCAGTCGTCGGTGGACGGCTCGTGCTGCGCGTCGAACGCGACATCGCGCGAGCGGGTCATGAGCTTGCGCCGTTCGTCGACGAGGCGGTGGTGCGCGACCGTGAAGACCCACCGCCGCACGGCCGCGGGATCATCGCCACAGTTGGGCAAGCCGCGGATCACCGCGACGAACACGTCGCCGAGCAGATCTTCGGGTTCGGCGGCACCGGATCCGCGCAAGTACCCGAGCACCGCGGGAGCAAGCTCCCGGTACAAGCTCTCGAGTCCATCCCTCGACGTCCACGCGTTCGAGGTAGACGGCCGGCCCATAGCCGCAATGGTACGACAGTTGTGGCGCAGTGCAAGGGCGTGAACGGTCTGCGGGTGCGTCCGACCGCTCTCCGCAGATCGATGTTTGGCGGGGCGAATTCTTGGGCATCAAGGTGCCCTTCGGCGTTTCCTTTTCGTCGCTTGAACGATGACTTCAGTGACGGAGGCGAGCGAGGCGCCTCGGCCTCCGCGCGGCGTTTTCGACGCGCCCGGAGACGGACCCGCTACCTGTTTCGAGGTGGGTGTCGTTGGGTGGTCGGGCAACGCTCGCCGTTCGTCGTCGAGGAACGAGGAGCTCGAACCCACAGTTCGCTGAACGGTGAGGCCCCGTCGCACACGTGCGACGGGGCCTCACCGCGTTCGCGTCGGCGTTTCCTTTCGCGCAGCTCGAACGATCACCACTCCGGTACATGAGTCAGGACCAACGACGCGCGAGACGCGTGACACACCGTCGCGTGCCATCGCGCAGGGACTCGGAGGGTGGGAAATGAAAAAGATGAGGATGAGGCGGGTTGCGGTAGCCGGTTTGGTGGGCGTGTCGCTGGCCGGCGCATCACTCGTCGTTGCCGGCGGGACTGCGGTCGCGACGACATCGACGGCGTGCAAGGTCGTCACCGACGATCACTGGCCCGACATCGTGCAGGGCGAGCCCAAGGGCATTGACCCGAAGACGACCGCCGCCACGTACATGTGGCACGACGGCAACGGTTGGCACATCCGGGTGACCCATCACGGGGCGAACCTGCGCACGTTCGGCGGTCAGCTCTCGACGTCGGGGACGTTCGCGAACGTGTCGCCGGTGCACCTCGAGAAGAGCGACCAGTTCTCGGTCTCGAGTGACCACAAGTCGATCACGTTCCTGTTCAAGAACTACGGCTTCATCGACGGGATCAACTTCCACACCCGTTGCGCGCCGTCGATCAACGTGTCGTTCCAGTCCGACGGCATCGAGTCCCCGCCGAGCAAGATCGTCATCGGTCACACCGGCGCTCACCCGCCGACCGACCCGTTCACGATCTCGCGGGTTGCACGCACGACGATCAGCTGAGCAACCTCGGTCGGTCCGACGAGGGCCGCGAGCGGGAACCCCCGTTCGCGGCCCTTTGCGCGATGTCGACGCGGGTTCGGTGCCACCGCGCGCCGCGGCGTCGGGCTACGTGACCGTGATCGCCTTGACGACCCGGGTCTGGTCTCCGTGCGGATCCGACACGATGAGCGTGACGATCCCGACGAACACGGGCTTGGCGAACTTGTGGGTGGGATTCTTGGCCGAAGCCACCCCGCCGTCGGGGAACGCCCACCGGTAGCTGAAGCTCTTCTCGCCGGACTCCGAGACACTCGAGGCGAACGCGACCTTCTTGCCGTGGACGGGCGCCTTGGGCGTGAACACGAACGACGCGTTCGGCTGCGGGTACGTGTTTCGCTGCACGCACGCGTGGGCGCGGTTGCTCCAGATCTCCTGGAGCCAGTAGCCGTGGCCGTTGATGACCTCGTTGTACATGCCCGTCGACGTCGACGAGATCCTGGTGCCGAACACGAGATGACACTTGTCGCCGATCTCGTTGCCGGAGCTGTCGTACCAGCCGGTTCCGAGCGGATCGGTGATCGACTCGTTCTGCTCGTGACTCGCGGTGTTCACCACTGAGTCGCCGGCGTTGCCGTTCGGCGACTGGCCCGACCAGCACACGCCGGTGGGGTCCTCGTACGGGAGCACGTCGTAGAGCACGGCGTGCCCGCCCGACGTGAGGTGCGAGTGATACGCGCAGTAGCCGTCTTGCTGGATGGGATCGAAGCAGCCGCGTGACTGCGACGGCTTCGCGGCCTTGCAGTTCGCGACGCCCGGCGGTGTGAACACGAAGTATTCGTTGTCGATACCGGTCGGGAGGTTGTGCGCGGCGATGACCGACTTCACTTCCTTCTGGATCTGCGCATCCGTGAGGCACGCCTTGCTCTTCGTGCCGGACTTCGAGTCGAGCACGTAGCTGGGGCAGCCGCTCGGCGGGAACGAACGGGTGTCGAGGTCGGTGCCCCGGTACACCATCGAGTACGAGACGAACTTCTTCACGCCCTTGGTGACGTCGTAGTACTGCGTGTCGGCGCCGAACTCGTTCGAGGTCAGGAAGCTGTCGTGGGCCACGTCGGTGAAGTACTGCGTGACCGTCGATTGGTACCCGTTCGGGAGGCTGTACGACGGCGGGACCCAGAAGATGGCGAACACACCGCTCGAGTGGAGCACCGGGCCGCCGTGGTAGGTCACCAGGGGCACGCTCGCGGCGCGAGGTCGGGCCGCGGCAGCCGAGTCAGTGCTCGCGCCGATAGGCGCCGCGGCCGCGGCGATGACCGCGACTGCCGTGATCACGAGCGCGACAGCAGAGCGAGAGCGTCTCGCGACCGCCGAATCCCTCGATGCCATCACTCCTTGCCCCTCTTCCCGCCCACTACCAGTGTCCCAGGTTCGACCTCGCGCGACCACCCTCGGAGCTCCGGTTTCCGGCGCGAATTTCGTCGTGTTTCTTTTCTTGGGCTTGGACGATTACTTGTTCGAGGCATCTCGAGGGATGACGTCGGAGCGCGGCAGCGTGATCGTCGTCGAGGCGGGGAGGCATCTGCTGTGGTGCGTGTCTCGCGAGCAGGTGCTTGGGTGAGGTCGGATCTTTCCGCGTCACGGCAAGGCCGATTCACCGTGCCCGAAGGCACCAAGAGTGTGCAGTGCCAACTGCAGTCCGCTCCGGACTGTCCCTGAGGAGGATTCATGCGCCCTGTCCCCAGCCGTTTGATCGCTGTCGCACTCGCGGCAGGTTCCCTGATAATGGTTCCGTTCGCCGCGGGTGCCGGCGCCGCGACGCCCACGACGTGCAGCAAGGCGACGTTCACGCCGACCACGGCCACCGCTTCGACGGCGAAGAGCACGTTGTCGGGTTGTACCAACGCCGCCTTGACCGGCGGTTCGGGCACGCTCGTCGCGAACTTCAAGAATCTCGCCAAGATCACCGGGAAGATCACGTGGAAGGGCACCGGCACGTCGTCGTTCACCTTGAAGGAAGGCGCGGGCCCGAAGGTCAACAAGTGCAAGGGCACCGGCGCGACGAAGGACTCGCTCGTGGTGAGCACCGGCACCATCTCCTCGGGTACCGGCAAGGCGGTCGCGCTGAACAAGACCAAGTTCAGTGAGTCGCTGTGCGTCCACTCGACGGGGAGCGGCAAGACCGCGAAGACCACCGAGTACTTGCTGCCCGGGAGCAAGATCGCCATCTGACGAACCCGTGCAACACCTGTGAGTCCGCTGCGGCCCCCCAACCAGGTGGGGGGCCGCAGCGCGTCCGGTGCTAACGGGTCACGATGCACGCGCCGGCGCGGTTGCTCCAGATGCGCTGCACCATGTAGCGCACACCGTCGGAGCCGATGACGGGCGCGGCCGAGCCGGGGCCCGCGCAGATGTCGGCCGACTCGCCGTTGTTCTGGTCGTACCACGCGACGCGGTTCAGGCCGACACCCGGATCCGTGATCCCCTCGACGAGCTCGTGCGATACGACGGTCGTGACGTCGTCGAAGGAGTTGGTAGCGGGATTGCAGCCGCGGTTGCGCAATTCGAACGGCACGACCGCGTAGTAGGCCGCGGACGACTTGTAGGTCATGGTGTCGTGATAGGCGCAGAAGTCGGTCGCGGAGTTGCCATCGGGCGTGACGATGGTCTGTCCCGAACGGAAGAAGATGGCGTAGAGCCGGTTCGTGCTCGGTTTCGGCAGCTGGCCGGCATCGATCAGCACCTTGAGCGCGTCGGAGATCTGGGTGCCCGACAGCGTGGATCCGTTGGCGGTGCGCGGGGGATGCACGGTGTAGACACCTTCGAGGGTTCCGCGCCCGATGTGCTGCGTGGGTGTGTCGTATTCGCTGAGCCAGTCGAGATACTTCGACGCGGTGATGCCGGTGAAGAAGCTGGTGATGCTGTGCGCGCCAGTGAGCGGCACCGTCTTGCCGTACGACCAGCTGTTCCACACGACGACGTCGACCTTGACGTGACTCAAGACCCGGCCGCCGTAATAGGTGAGCAGCGGGGTGTCATCGGCGGTCGGTCGCTGACTCGACGCCGGGCGCAAGGTGGCGCGGAGCCGCGGGGCCGGCCCCGCTCCTGCGGTTGCGGGGAGGGATATGGCAAGGCAACTGATGCCGGCGATGAGGCTCGCGGCGAGCCGACGCGTGAACGCGTTCATGGAAGATCTCCTTGGTTTGGAGGCGCGGATGCGAGGGCGCGACAACGGCGCCGAGCGCGCGTCGGAAACGCGCAATGCGATCTCGCGGGGAAGACTCGCGGGGAGAGGCGGCGGGCCGGGGCCCGCGCAAGGTGAGCGCATTCAACACGACGGGTGCGACACCTACAAGGGGCGATCGCGGCTTGCTCACCGGCGCGCCGGTGTGCTCCGCTGTATGACATGCGCAAATTGCTCGTTCTGTTCCTGGCCGCAGTCGCGGCGTTGGGTCTCGCCGGCTGCGGCGGCAGCTCGTCGAAATCGAAGACGACCACTCCCACCACGGCCCACGCGGCGAAGGCGGGCGGGAGCGGAGCGACCGCCGCGACCCTCTCGGCCTATCTGAAGTGCCTCGGCGCACACGGCGTGAACGTGAAGAAGGCCGCGGCGTCGAAAGGATCGGGCGGCGCGGGCGCGGCGCTCAAGAAGGACCCCCACTACGCCGCGGCCGTGAAGGCCTGCAAATAGCCCGGTCGAGGTCGTACACGACAGTGATGAGCTGTCGGTCTTGTGTGTCTTGCCAGCGTCAGCCAGGCTGTGTCAGCTCCGCCCCATGAGTCTGCCGACTCGTTCAATGGGGCGATACCAACCGCAGTCCCTACGGACTGTCTTAGAGGAGGATGCATGCGCCGCCCTGTCCCTACACGAATGTTTGCCCTCGCGCTTGCGGCGGGTTCCATGTTGACGGTGCCGTTGGCTGCGACCGCCGGAGCGGCGACGCCCACGGTCTGTACCAAGGCAACGTTCAGCCCGACGACCACGGCCTCCGGCAAGACGACTGCGAAGAGCACCCTGGGCGGTTGTAACAACCCCGCAGTCACCGGCGGCTCCGGCGTGCTCGTCGCGACGTACACCATCAAGGGCGGAACCGCGAGCGGGGTCGCGGGCAAGATCACGTGGAAGGGAACGGGCACGTCTTCGTTCACCGTGAAGTCGGGCGCCGGTCCCGCGGCGCAGGCCGCCAAGTGCCACGGCACGGGCAAGACGAAGGACTCGCTGATCGTCAGCTCGGGCACCATCACGGCGGCCACGAGCAAGGCCGCGGCGCTGAAGGGAACGAAGTTCGTCGAGTCGCTCTGCATTCACTCCGCGACGGTCGGCGGGAAGGTGACCATCACCGAGTACCTGTTGCCAGGCAGCAAGATCGCCATCTGACGACGGCGTTCTGACTCTCACGCTTGCGGCCCCCCGATTCGGGGGGCCGCATCGCGTCTCGGGCCTCGGCGGCCGACGATGCGGCCACCGGCGGGTCGCGATCCGGGTGGTGACGCGGTGTTCGCCCGTTCATCAGTCGGACGAGACCCAGAAGTGTTACGGCCCCGTCCGCCGCCTCTACGATGCGTGTCTACCCGGGGACGTAGCTCAGCTGGCTAGAGCACCTGCTTTGCAAGCAGGGGGTCGTGG
>CAZLEC010000182.1:0-7879 GCA_964558245.1 uncultured Burkholderiales bacterium
CTCGGTCGGAGATCACCTGGTCGACGTTGTTGACTGTGAACGAGCCGGTGAACACCGAGCCCACGAGTGGAGACTTCTCGATCTGGCTCTCCGCCGCCTTCCACAACTGACTTCTGGTGTCGGTGTTGTCACCTTTGCCGACCGACGAGAAGTAGCCCTTGGCGACGGACGAGCGGCCACCCTGCACCTGCGCGACGCCGAATCCCAACACGCCGATCGCGAAGACGATCAGCACGAGCGCGGCAGAGTTGCGACCGCGCCGGGAGGTCGCGAATCCGGTCGCGACGCCGGCCATGGCGACGATCAGCCAAGTGGCGGCCGGATACTGCAGGAACATCACCGCGGCGAGCGCGAGGATGACGACGAGGATCGACTTCCGACGCGCGAACCACGCCGCGGCCAGACCGATCGCGACGAAGAACGCGCGCTCGTGCGCGACGTGCGTCGGCAAGCCGAGTGGCCAGAACGAGAAGCGGGCCAGAATGCCGAGCACCAGGAACACGAGCGCGACGCGGATGAGGCCGCGTTGGAACCGGCTCGCTTCGGCGGCCGAAGTCGGCCGGCGCACGAGGAGGTGCGTGAGCCCGAGCGCCATGGGTACGAAGATGACCGTCGCGGGCACGGCGGTGCCCCGAACCAACCGGCCGTAGATCGAGCCGACCACTCCGCACGTGACGAGGACCGTCAGCAGGCGGTCAGCGGTTGTCATCTCGTCGAAGGGTGATCGGTTCGAGATCGCGGCCGCGGCGAGGAGCGCGAACAACGGAACGACGAGCAAGCCGTACCGGATCGAGGATTCGCCCCCCAGCGTGTAGCCCTGGGTGTCGGCGGCGACGACCAACATCGTGAGCGCGGTCGCGGCCCAGAGGCCGCGGCCGATGCGGTAGTCGGTACCGGTGCTCGACTCCCGATCGTCGAGGGGAACGACATCGACGCGCGGTGGCTTCGATGAGGGAGCCAGCCAGGTGACGGCGACGGCGGCGACGACGGCGACGACCGCGACCGCGACCACGGCGGTGGCCGCGGTGCTCCCCGCCGCGATCGCGCCGCCGAAGCCCACGCCCAGCATGATCGCCGCGACGACCCACGGCCTCGTCGTCCGCGACGCATCGATCCGCGCGCGGGATCTCACCGAGCTCACCGCGAGACCTTCGCGGGCGCGACGCTCGCGTACCACTCGTCGGTGAGCTCCGGTATCCGGTCCGCCATCCACCGGTGCCGGGCGGGCGTGCACTCCGCTGCGTCGCTCAGAGCGCGGGCGAGCGTGTGGGGCAGATCGTCGTCGCCGGGTGAGATCGCGACGCCTCCCGAATCGCCGATGAGGTTCGGCGGGCCGCCCAGGTCGAGGCAGAGGACGGGGCACCCGACCTCCAACGCTTCCGCGACGACCCAACCGCCGGCATCGTGAAAGCTGGGAAGGAACAAGACGTCGGCGGTCGCCAGTTGGCGCAGCAGCTCGTCGCGCGGTTGCGTCCCGTGGAAGCGAACCCGGTTGTCGAGCCCGAGCCGCTGCGCGCGACTGGCCGCGCTCGTCCGCTCGGGGCCGTCTCCGTACACGTCGAGGACCCACTCGCCCGCGGCGGGTTCGGACATGGTTGCCACCGCGAGTCGCAGGCCCTTCAACGGCACGAGTCGCCCGGCGAAGATCGCGCGGCGCTCGCCCGCGAGCCGTGGCTGCGCGCGATCGCGCGTCGAGGTGGCGTCGAGCACATCGGTGCAATCGATCGCGACGTTCGGCTCGACCACGGTTCGCGACGACGAGAACCGCTTCGCGACATCGTCGTTCTGCGCCACCACGAGCGCGGCGCGACGCGCCGTCGCGTCGCCGAACAATCGCCGCGCGGGCCGGCAGGCGGCTTCCTTCATGAGCTCTGCGAACCAGCCGCGCGGGCCGAGCCAACGCCACAACTGCGGGGGCGTGCTCGTGGTGCCTCCGACCGGTCCCCACACGGTCGGCAGACCCCGCACCCAGGCCACGCCGGCGGGCATCCAGTCGACCGCGAACGTGAGGTGGTGCGCGACGTCGAACTCGATCTCCTTGTGCAGCCGGCGCGCGGTACGCCACGCCAGGATCTGCCAGAGGAAGTAGTAGAGGTGAACCCCGCTCCTTCCGCGTTTCCATCTCCGGGCGCGCGCCGGGAGATCGAGATACACGAAGTTGATTCGGAGGTCGGGCTCGCCGGCCATCGCGGCTTCGATCGCATCCCGCTTCGAGCCGCGGGTCAACACCCACGTCTCGTTGTGCCGGGCGATCGCCTTGGCCCAAGCCCACCCCGTGCCGTGCTCCGATCCTCGTACCGGTGCGCAGGCGTACGCGCTGACGAGAACCTTCAACGAACGACCGGTCTGTAGTAGCTGTCGAAGCGGCTGCTCGAGACGGGCACCTTGTTGACGACGAGGCTGATCGCGACGCCGTTGCCGCCGGCCTCGAGGATCGAACGTGCCCGTCGGGCGTCGTCCCGGCTGGTCTCGTCCTCGGCGACGACGAGCAGGACCTCGTCGGCCCGGCTGGTGATCACCGTCGCGTCGGTCACCGCGAGCACCGGCGGAGTGTCGAACACGATCATGTCGATCTGCTGCGCGGCGTGCGCGAGCAGCGCGTCGAAGCTCTTCGACGTGAAGACCCCGGCCGGGTTCGACACGGCGGCGCCGGCCTTGAGCACGAACAGCCGGCGGACGTCGGTCTCGACGCACACCGACGCGACCGATACCTGCCCGCGGCGCACGTAGTCGCCGAGGCCGGGCCCGCGTCGGGGCAGGCCGAACAGGCCTTCGACGTTGGGACTGCGCAGGTCGGCCGAGACCAGCAGCGTCCTGCGCCCGGCTTCGGCGAACGAGGCGGCGAGATTCGCGGCCACCATCGTCTTGCCCGCGCCGGGACCGGGGCTGGTGATCACGATGACGGGCACGTGGCCGTTGCTGTGCCGGACCTCGACCGCGGTGCGCAGCGCGCGGATCGCCTCGGCGGTCGCGCCGGCCGACTGGTCGCGCATGACGAGATGCTTCTCGCTGCTCTGCGACGCGCGGTCGAACGGGATCTGACCGAGCATGACGAGACCGGTCGACTCTTCGGCGTCCTCGACCGAGCGGATCCGGTTGTCCATCTGCTCACGAACCAGCGCCAACGCGATGCCGAGCAGCAGGCCGGCGAACAGACCTACGGCGAGGTCGCGCTTGCGGCGGGGACTGCTGGGGCCGGCGGGCGAAACCGCCGGAGAGACGATCTCCGCCTGGCCGTGCTTGAGATCGATGTCGACCTGGAGGCTCTGCTGCTGTGAGAGCAGGTTCGCGTACTGGGCCGTGTCGGCGTCGAGCGCAGCCTGGAGCGAGCTTGCGCTTTGCGGGTTGCTCGCGCGTTGCGCGGTCAGCAGGTTGATGTTCGCCTGGAGTGAGGTGAGCTTGGACTGGAGCGCGTCCACGGCGCTCGTCAGGCGACCGACGTCGAAGCTCTTGCGGTTCGAGATGTACGCCTGCGCGAAGGCGTTGGCGATGTCGCGGGCGCGCAGTGCCTTGTGATCGTGTGCGGTGATGCCGAGGACGTTGCTCGTCGCGCTCTGATCGACCTTGATCTGATCGAGCAGGTGCCGCGCGGTCTCCTTCGCGCCGCCGGCGGCGGGCGCCAGCGCGAGTGCGGCCGTCTGGGCGACCGGGATGCTCTGCACGATCGCGGCTTCGCCCGCGACGTAGCGCGCCAGGTCGGACGGCTGTTGCACGTCGGCCGTGCCGAGTTGCTCGAGCGGGTCGGCCGGGCGCAGCAGCACCTGCGACGTCGCGGTGTAGACGGGCGTCTGGATCGTGGCGAACGCGCCCGCGGCCAGCGCCACGACGACGGCGGTCAGGAAGATCAGACCCTTGTGACTCGCGAGAATTCGTAAGTACTGACGGATGTCCACGATTCGACCGATCTCCTCAGGCTCGACACAGGGATGTGTCATTTCGGTGCGCCTGATCGGGGACAGCTCGCATGGTGCGAGCTCTCCGGGCTGATCCGGTCAACGCGTTCTCAACAGAGTGGGCGGGTAGGGCAGGGCCGGTGTGCCACGACGAGGAGTCGCGACCCGGCCTCTCGACGAACCCGCGGAGGCGGCTCATGACATCAACCGCGGTGGACGGCGAACGATCTGGAACACGAAGGAAGGGTTGTTCCTGAGGTAACGGCCCGCGAGACGGCGGGGCTCCATGGCGAGCCGCCACAACCACTCGAGGCCGGATCGCTGGATCCAGCGAGGCGCCTGACGCACGACGCCGGCGTGGAAGTCGAACGCCGCGCCGACGCCGAGGAGCGCTGCGGCGTCGAGCGTCGCGCGGTGCCGGGGCATCCACAGCTCCTGCTTCGGTGTGGAGAGCCCGACCCACACGAGATCGGGCTGCGCCCGGTTGATCATCGCGTCGACGTCGGCTTCTTCCTCGGGTGTGAGCGCGCGAAACGGCGGCGAGTACGAGCCGACGATCTTCAGCCCGGGGAAACGCGCCGTGAGCGAGTCGGCCATGTCGTCGGCGATCCCGGGCTTCCCGCCGTAGAAGAACGAGGTCCATCCTTCGCGGGCCGCGCGTTCGCACATCGACAGCATGAAGTCGGGCCCGTACATGCGCTCGGCGCGCTTCACGCCCGCGCGGCGGCTGGCCCACACCATCGGCATGCCGTCGCACGCGACGAGGCCGGCGTCGCGGTGCGCGTCCAGGATGTCGGCGCGGCGCTGACTCTCCATGACGCCGTGGACGCCGGTGAACGTCGCGTACGAACGCTCACCGCGCGCGACCCATCCGGCCACCTCCTCGACGGCATCCTCGAAGCGCCCCGCGCAGATCGGGACACCGAGGACGTCTACGCGAGCGAGCGCCGTTGCACTACGCGCCGACATACAACGACTCTGCAACGCGGTCGTAGATCCAGCGGTAGGTCTGTTCGAGGCCGTCCTCGAGCCGGATCGACGGCTCCCAGCCGAACTCCTGCTGGATCAGGGTGTTGTCACTGTTGCGGCCCCGCACCCCGAGCGGGGCGTCGAGCACGTAACGGCGACGGAGCTTCACGCCGGCGATGTCCTCGGCGATGTCGACGAGCTCGTTGATCGTCACGAGCTGCGACGAACCCAGGTTGATCGGCTCGACGAAGTCGGAGGAGAGGATCATCTCCGTCCCGGTGATGCAGTCGTCGACGTACATGAAGCTACGCGTCTGCTCTCCGTCGCCCCAGATCTCGATCTCGTGCACGCCGGACCGCACGGCCTCGATGACCTTGCGGCAGATCGCGGCCGGTGCCTTCTCCCGGCCACCCGCGAACGTGCCGTACGGCCCGTAGACGTTGTGGTAGCGGGCGATCCGGGTCTCGAGGCCGAAGTCCTCGCGGAAGTGCCGGCACATGCGCTCGCTGAAGAGCTTCTCCCAGCCGTATCCGTCTTCGGGCATGGCCGGGTAGGCGTCGTTCTCCGCGAGCGCGACGACGTCGGCCGACACCTGCTTGTCGGCTGCGTACACGCACGCCGAGGAGGAGAAGAAGTACCGCTCGACGTCGGACTCGCGCGCAGCCATCAGCAGATGCGTGTTGGTGAGCACCGACAACATGCACAGCGCTTTGTTGTTCTCGATGAAGCCCATGCCGCCCATGTCGGCCGCGAAGTTGTAGATGGTCCCGACGCCTTCGACTGCGGCCTTCGCGGCGCTCGCGTCGTGGAGGTCCATCACGTCGTTCTGTGCTCGCTCGTCGAGCTGGTACCAGTCTTCGAACGGTTTGATGTCGACGGCGCGAACGGCGACTCCGGCGCGGAGGAGGTGCTGCACGAGATGGCCTCCGATGAAGCCCCCGGCGCCGGCGACGAGCGTCGGGCTCTCGACCGTGGTGAGGTCGATGTCGTAGCGGTGATCGGCTCGGGGGGCCGCGGGCTCGGCGGTACGGGTGCTCTCGACGCGCGGCGCGACCGACGCGGGAGCCGGCGCAGAGGGTCCGGGGCCGCCCGCCCACTTCGGGATGCTCGCGAGCGTCGTCCGGTACCGGCTGCTCATTGAGGAGAGCAGCGTGCGGGCGAGGATCCACAGATCAAGTGCCAGCGACGAGTGGTCGACGTAGTACTCGTCGTACTGCGGCGCCTCGTAGATCATCCCGCCGTTGTCGACGCTCACTTGCCAGAGCCCGGTGCACCCCGGGCGCACCGACGCCCGCGTGACGGCGAACGCGCGCGGGTAGCGCTCGAGCATCCGCGGCATCTCCGGCCGGGGCCCGACCAGGCTCATCGTTCCCGAGAGCACGCAGAAGAGCTGCGGCAACTCGTCGAGGTGGGTGCTGCGGAGCAGCTCGCACCAGCGCGGAATGGAGATGCGGGCGATCTCGCGCTTGTCGGCCGAGGCGGCGGCCGTCTTCGGGAGCGTCCGGATCTTCGGGAACCGGAAGCCGCGACCGTCGCGGCCGACGCGGTCCTGCACGAAGAACGGCCACGCGCGCAGCGAGATCGCGGAGACGATCGCCAGCACGGCGATGATCGGCAACGCGACCGCGGTGAGCACCAGCCCGACCGCGATATCGGTCGCGCGCTTACCCACAGTGACGTAGACGCGGCTCGCGTCGCGACGTCGGGTCACGGCTGTCGCTAGAGATTCCCCCACGGAAGGCCTTCCTTAGCCGACGCTCACTCTGCGTGAACCTATGCGTACTCAGACCGTCTGTCAATTTGTGCTACTCATCGCGGTGGGCGGCCGAACCACCTCGAGGTGCCGTTTCCGAGCAGGTGAGGCCCCTCATTTCGGGTACCCAAATCGGAATAAATCGGACAAACCTGCACGAGGGTGCCAACAGATTGGAGCCGGCCCGCGCGATCTCCGGTCCACGGGGTATTCATCGGGTGGGCGTTGGCGCGCGACCCGATGGAGTGTCCCGCAGCCGTGCCGGCGAGCGAACCTGACGCCAAGCGCGCGAGCCGGTCCGTACACTTCCGCCATCGACCGTCCTTACCGCGTCCTCGTCGTGTGCACCGCGAACCAGTGCCGATCGCCGCTGGCGGCGGCAACGCTCTCGCGCCGCATGGAGGCAGCCGGCGTTCGCGCCGAGACGTTCTCGGCGGGCACGAACGTGAAAGGTCGTTCGCCGGCCACACCGGAGGCGGTGAACGCGGCGCGGGAGTTGTGGTTCGACCTCGGCGCGCACCAGAGCTCACCACTCGATGCGGACGCGGTCGGGCGCGCGGATCTCGTGCTCGGCATGACGCGCGCGCACGCCCGAGAGGCCGTTGTGCTGGAGTCCGCGGCTTACTGGCGCACGTTCACACTCAAGGAGCTCGTGCGTCGCGGCGAGTTGCGGCCCCGCACCAACGAGACGCTTTCCGATTGGCTGTGGGCACTCGCTTCGGAGCGCAGCCCGGAGGAGCTCCTCGGGACCGCGCCGGCCGACGACGTCGCCGACCCGATCGGACAGCCGCTCCCCGTGTTCCGCAAGACGTTGACCGAGCTCGACGACCTCGCCGATCGGCTCGTGCGGGTCACGTGGTCGAAGGCGAGTTGAACCTTCTGCGCTAGGATCGTGAACATGAGCCGAACCGGCGCCGAATGAACTTCGTGCCCACGCGAATGCCCGGTCGCGCGATTCGCGCCCGAACCGACTCGGAGGTCGCCCGATGACCATTCCCCGTACCGTCGACGATCTCACGCCCGAGTGGTGCAGCGCGGCGCTCGGTCGGCCGGTCACCGCAGTCGCGTCGTCGCCGCTCGGCGTCGGCGTCGGTCTCGTTGGCCAGCTCCACAAGCTCGAGCTGCAGGGACCCGACGGGACGACGACCGTCGTGGCGAAGCTCGCGGCGCCGACCGACGAAGGTCGTTTCGTCGCGACGGTGCTCAACATGTACGGCCGCGAGGTCGGCTTCTACAGCGAGCTCTCGCCGCGCACGAACATCGA